>QGSR01000023.1 GCA_003387805.1 Bacillota bacterium
AGGATCTGTGGCAGGAACTGCTGCGCGCGATGGAGGCCCACCAGGGGGAGTGGGTGAAGGTGACGGGCCACGCGGACGACGAATGGAACAACCGCGCCGACGCGCTGGCCCGGGCCGCCATCCCCAAGGCGCCCGGCGCGTCGGATCATCCCGGCAAAGGAGTGGAGCAACATGAGTGAGCTGCTGCGCGTGCGGGAAGCGGCCGAGTACGTGGCCGGCCGGACGGAGCTGCGTCCGGAGGTGGGGCTGATTCTCGGGTCGGGCCTGGGCGGGCTGGCCGATGAGATGGAGGACGCGACGGCCATCCCGTACCCGTCCATTCCGCACTTTCCCGCCTCGACGGTGCCCGGCCACAAAGGCCGGCTGGTGGTGGGCAGGCTGGCCGGCACGCCCGTCTACGCCATGCAAGGGCGCTTCCATTTTTACGAAGGCTACGCGATGGAGCAGGTGGTGCGCCCGGTGCGGGTCATGGCCCGCCTGGGCGTGCGGATCCTCATCGTCACCAACGCCGCGGGCGGCGTCAACGAGTCGTTCAACCCCGGCGACTTGATGCTCATCGTGGACCATATCAACATGTTCGGCACCAACCCCCTCATCGGGCCCAACGAAGAAGAGTTCGGCGTCCGCTTCCCGGACATGACCGAGGCCTACGACAAGGAGCTGCGGGCCCTGGCGGAAGAAGTGGCCCGGGAGCGGGGTCTGACGCTGCGGCAGGGCGTGTACATGGGCCTCTCCGGCCCGGTGTTCGAGACGCCCGCGGAGATTCGGGCGTGGCGCACGCTGGGCGCGGACGCGGTGGGCATGTCCACCGTGCCCGAGGTCATCGCCGCCCGGCACATGGGCGTGCGGGTGCTGGGCATCTCCTGCATCAGCAACATGGCCGCGGGGATCTTGCCCGAGCCGTTGACCCACGAAGACGTCATCAAGGTGACGGCCCGGGCCGCGGGCGATTTCGGCGGGCTGGTCAAGGGCATCGTGGCCCGGCTGTAACGCGTTCCGACGGGCCGGAACCGAAGGAGCGCGAAGCGGTTTCCGCCTCGCGCTCTTAATGTTTCCGCCGCCGGCGCGCCGCGCGGCCGCGCCGTCTACGCGCTGTGGGACCGGCCCTGGCCGGGCTCTTCGTCGGGCCGGTCATCGTCGTCGCCCGGCGGCCGGCCGCCGGGGAAGCCGGCATCGTCGGCCCGGGGCCCGCCGGGAGCGTCCGGAAAGTGCTCCAGCGGCACGGGCCCGCGCTCGCGCAAGTCCGTTTCCCGGATCTCGTCCAGCATCAGCAGCAGCTCGTCCACGCTGCGGGCCTCTTTGATGGCCTGGCGGGACAGGGCTTCGTTGTAGATGCGGCGCTGCTCCAGCAGCACTTCGTGCAGCAGCCGTCGCACTTCGGCCCGGGACTTGCCTTCCAAGTATTTCTCCGCCAAGGCGCGGACCAACGCTTTCAGTTCCAGATTTTGCTTGAGCAAATGGGCGATGTGCACGTCGCTGCGCAGCATGCGCAGCCGCTTTCCGAACAGCCGGGCGTGGGGGATGCGGCCCTTGGGGGACCGCGGTGGTCGGACGTTCAACGGGGTCACCTCCGCGACCAAGCCAGTTTCATCATATCGCAACGCGACGGCCCGCGTCAAAAGCGAGGCGCGGCGGGCCGGCCCCGCGGGCGCCGGCGGAGCGGGCGGAAGTGCGGCGCGGTGCACGATTCGGCGGGCAGTTATGGTACAATGGAAACGGTGCTTGGCAAAAACGAGCCTTCCGTGAAAAATGTGGCTTGGAATATCCGCAACGAAACGATGCGCAAGGAAAGGGGATCGCAATGACACAGCTCAGCAACGTGTTCGGCAGCCGCTCGACCTTCGACACGGGCCGGGGCGAGGCCGTCATCTACCGCCTGGACAGTCTGGCCAAGGCGGGCATCGCCGACGTGTCCCGCCTGCCGGTCTCGCTGCGGGTGCTGCTGGAAAACTTGCTCCGCAACTTTGACGGCCGGCTGGTGACGGAGGAGCAGATCGTCGCCCTGGCTTCGTGGAAACCGAACAGCGTGCCGGATCAGGAAATCGCCTTTATGCCGGCCCGGGTGGTGCTGCAGGACTTCACCGGCGTGCCCGCCGTGGTGGACCTGGCGGCTATGCGCTCGGCCGTGGCCCGGCGCGGCGGCGATCCCCGCTCCATCAACCCGGTGGTGCCCGCGGACCTGGTCATCGACCACTCGGTGCAGGTGGACGCGTTCGGCACGCCGGAGGCCTTCGCGTTCAACGTGCAGCGGGAGTTCGAGCGCAACCGCGAGCGCTACGCGCTGCTCCGCTGGGCCCAGAAGGCCTTTGACAACCTGCGGGTGGTGCCGCCGGGCACGGGCATCGTGCACCAGGTGAACCTGGAGTATCTGGCCAAGGTGGTGCAGACGAAGGAAGTGGACGGCCGGGTGGTGGCCTTCCCGGACACCTTGGTCGGCACCGACTCCCACACGCCCATGATCAACGGCCTGGGCGTTCTGGGCTGGGGCGTGGGCGGCATCGAGGCCGAGGCGGTCATGCTGGGCCAGCCGTACTACATGCTCATTCCGGAAGTGGTGGGCGTGCGGCTGGTGGGCCAGCTGCCCGAGGGCGCGACGGCCACGGACCTGGTGCTCACCATTACCGAAATGCTGCGCAAGCACGGCGTCGTCGGCAAGTTCGTGGAGTACTTCGGGCCGGGGCTGGACCGGCTGCCGCTGGCGGACCGGGCCACCATCGCCAACATGGCGCCCGAGTACGGGGCCACCGTGGGCTTCTTCCCGGTGGACGACGAGTCGCTGCGGTATTTGCGGTTCACCGGGCGCGATCCCGAGCTGGTGGAGCTGGTGGAGCGCTACATGAAGGAGCAGGGCCTGTTCCGCACCGCGGACTCGCCGGAGCCGGAATACACCGAAGTGCTGGAGCTGGACATGGGCACGGTGGAGCCCAGCCTGGCCGGGCCGCGGCGTCCGCAGGACCGGCTGGCTCTGGGCCAGGTGCGCGAGTCCTTCTACAAGGCGCTGGCGGACCACGCGGGGCCCGACGCACGGCCGGCCGCCTCCGGCGGCGAAGGCGGCGTCGCGGTGGCGACGCGGCAGCGTACGGAAGTGACCCACGGCTCGGTGGTCATCGCCGCGATTACGAGCTGCACCAACACGTCCAACCCGTCGGTCATGCTGGGCGCGGGCCTTCTGGCCAAGAAGGCCGTCGAGAAGGGCCTGACGGTGCCGCCGTACGTCAAGACCAGCCTGGCGCCGGGCTCCCGCGTCGTCACGGACTACCTTAAGGCCGCGGGCCTGCTGCCGTACCTGGAGCGGCTGGGCTTCCACGTGGTGGGCTACGGCTGCACGACGTGCATCGGCAACAGCGGCGCGCTGCTGCCTGACGTCATCGAGGCCATCACCGAAAACGACCTGGTGGCCGCGGCGGTGCTCAGCGGCAACCGCAACTTCGAGGGCCGCATCAACCCGCTGGTGAAGGCCAACTACCTGGCGTCGCCCATGCTGGTGGTGGCGTACGCGCTGGCGGGCACGGTGGACATCGACATGCGCACCGAGCCTTTGGGCTACGACGCCGACGGCAACCCGGTGTACCTGCGGGACATCTGGCCGTCTCTCGACGAGATCCGGGACGCCATCGCCGGCTCGGTGACGCCGGAGATGTTCCGCGAGCAGTACGCGCGCGTCTTCGACGGCGACGAGGAGTGGCGCGCGCTGCCGGTGCCCGAGGGAGACCTTTACGAGTGGGATCCGGACTCCACCTACGTGCGGGAGCCTTCCTTCTTCGTCGACATGCCCGACGAGGTGGGCGAGGCGGAGGACATCAAAGGCGCCCGGGCGCTGGTCATGCTGGGCGACTCCATTACGACGGACCACATCTCGCCCGCGGGCGCGATTTTGCCGCAGCATCCGGCGGGGAAGTACCTGATTGAGCGCGGCGTGGAGATTCGGGACTTCAACTCCTACGGCGCGCGCCGGGGCAACCACGAGGTCATGATGCGCGGCGTGTTCAGCAACGTGCGGTTGCGCAACGAGCTGACGCCGGGCAAGGAGGGCAACTGGACCAAGTATCTGCCCACCGGCGAGGAGATGTCGGTCTACGAGGCGGCCATGAAGTACAAGGAAGACGGCACGCCCGTGGTCATCATCGCCGGCAAGGAGTACGGCTCGGGCAGCTCCCGCGACTGGGCGGCCAAAGGCTCGTTCCTGCTGGGCGTCAAGGCGGTCATCGCGGAGAGCTACGAGCGCATCCACCGCAGCAACCTGGTGGGCATGGGCGTGCTGCCGCTGCAGTTCCTGCCGGGCCAGGGCCGCAAGGAGCTGGGCCTCACCGGCGAGGAAGTGTTCCACATCGAAGGCCTGGCCGAGGGCCTGAAGCCCCGCGGGCGGGCCAAGGTGCGGGCCGTGAAGCCCGACGGCAGCGAAGTGGTCTTTGACGTCATCGTCCGCATCGACAGCCCCGTCGAAGTGGACTACTACCTCCACGGCGGCATCCTGCAGCTGGTGCTGCGCCGGGTGCTGGCCGAGACCAAAGCGGCCGGCAACGGCGCCTGAGCCGGCGGCCCGCCCGGGGACGCGGCGGGCGCTGCGCGTGAAAACCGCTTCTGCAACGGCCTTTTCGAGCTTGCGAAAAGGCCGTTTCACTTTTTCGGGAAGGAACGAGTTGACGGAAAAGAGAAGTTAATTGCCTGTAATCCAATCGGGGTCGGAAAGGAGGCGAGCAGGCACATACGCTGACCCGCCACATCAAGACCGAGGAGGGTACGTATGAGCAGAAAGCTGGCAGGACTCGCGACGATCCTGATTCTCCTGTTCGCGTTCGGGACGGTTTTCGCCCAGTCTGATTCGAATACCATCGTCGTCGGCATCAGCTCCGATATTCAAAATTTGGATCCCCACAATTTCCGGCACCGCTACACGGAAACCGTGCTGCGCAACATTTACGACGGCTTGGTGACCCGGGGCCCCGACATGGTGCCCGTGCCCGAGCTGGCCGAGTCCATCGTGCAGATTGACCCCACCACGTGGGAGTTTGTCCTGCGCCGGGGCGTCAAGTTCCATGACGGCTCGGAGATGACGGCCGAGGACGTGGCCTTCTCCATCAACCGCTACGTGCAGGAAGGCGCCATGGGCGGCATGACTTCGCCCCGGAAAGACCTGCTGGGCCCCGTGACCCACGCGGAAGCGGTGGACACGTACACGGTGCGCGTGTACATGAGCGAGCCGTGGACCGTGTTCCTGCCGTATTTGGTGCACCACCTGGTGGTCCCCAAGTCCGTGGGCGACAGCCTGGTGGAGCATCCCATCGGCACGGGCCCCTTCAAGTTCGTCGAATGGGTGCCGGGCAGCCACATCGTGCTGGAGCGGTTTGACGACTACTACGGCGGCGCGCCGGACCTGGGCCGCAGCGGCCCCGCGCAGGTGGAGCGGGTCATCTTCCGGGTCATTCCCGAGAACGCCACCCGCCTGGCGGCGCTGCGGGCCGGCGAGATTGACATTATGGAAGCCGTTCCGGTCCACGCGATCAACGAGATCATCAACCACCCGGATCTGGAGCTGCGGCCCGTGGCCGGCACCCGCAGCTACTTCATGGAGCTGAACGTGCGCAAGGCGCCCTTCAACGACAAGCGGGTGCGGCAGGCGCTGAACTACGCCATTGACATCGACCTGATCGTGGAGGAGTTCCTGGACGGTCTGGGAGAGCCGCTGCCCACCATCTTGTCGCCGCTGTCCTTCGGCTACAATGACGAGCTGGAGCCGTATCCGTACGATCCGGAGAAGGCGCGCCAGCTGCTGGCCGAAGCCGGCTATCCCAACGGCTTCACCATGGAGCTCAGCACCGAGGACGTGCGCCGCGACATCGCGGAGGCGTACGCGTTCATGCTGTCGCAGGTGGGCATCACGGTCAACGTGCGGCCGTGGGGCGACCGCACGGCCATGAACGACGCCATGGCCCGGGGCGAGCTGGACGCGATGCTGGCCGACTGGGGCGACAGCGCGATGGATCCGTTGGGCATCTTCCTGCCCAAGCTGCGCACGGGCGACCGGGGCAACTACGGCGGCTACTCGAACCCCGAGGTTGACGATCTGATCAACCGGGCCGAGTCCACCACCGACCCCGAGCTGCGGGCCGAGCTGTACCGGCAGGCGCAGGCCATCGTGTACGAGGACGCGCCCTACGTGTTCGAGTACATCACCCAGGAGCTGTACGCCCAGAACAAGCGGGTCAGCGGCTGGGATCCCATCCCGGACAGCCGCATCAACCTGCACACGGCGACGAAAGAGTGACGCGGCCGCCGCGGCGGCGCCAGCGCCGCGCGGACCGCACGCACTTGCGGGGGCGCCGTCACCGGCGGCGCCTCCGCCGGTTTTTTCACCGTGGTGAGGTGAGCCGTACTTGAACATCGCGCAGGTCATCACGCGTTTGCTGCAGCTCATTCCCGTCATCATCGGCGTGACGTTCATCGTCTTTTCGCTGATGTACCTGACGCCCGGCGACCCGGTGGAAGTGATGTTCGGCGGCGAAGGCGCGGTCAGCGAGGAAGACCTGGCCCGCATCCGCCGGGAACTGGGGCTGGATCGGCCGTTTTTCGAGCAGTATCTGCGTTTTCTCGGCGGCCTGCTGAGGGGCGACCTGGGCATGTCGTTGGTGCAGCGGCAGCCCGTGGCGCGCCTCATCGCCGGCCGGCTGCCGGCCACCATCGAGCTGACCGCGGCGGCCATTTTGGTGTCGCTGGTCATCGCCATTCCCGCGGGCGTCATCTCCGCGGTGCGGCGCTATTCCACCATCGACAAGCTGGGCACGCTGGGGACCCTTTTGGGCGTGTCCATGCCCGACTTCTGGCTCGGTCTCGTCTTCATTCTTCTGTTCGGGATTACGTGGAAAGTGCTGCCCATTTCGGGGCGCATGCCTTTCGGCATGGAGCCGGAACACGTTACCGGGCTGTTCGTGGTGGACGCGGTCTTGACCCGGGACTGGGTGGCGCTGAAGACCGCCCTGCGGCACCTGGCGCTGCCCGCGATTACGCTGGGCACGTCCATGGCCGCGCTGACCATGCGGGTCACCCGCTCCAGCATGCTGGAGGTGGTGCAGCAGGACTACATCACCTTCGCGCGGGCCAAGGGCCTTTCGGGCACGCAAGTGGTTTTGGGCCACGCGCTGAAAAACGCGCTCATCCCCACCGTGACGGTAGTGACGCTCAACATCGGGATTCTGCTGGGCGGCAACATGATCGTGGAGTCGGTGTTCGCGTGGCCGGGGCTGGGCCGGCTGGTGGTGGATTCCATCTACAACCGGGACTATACCGTGGTGCAGGCCGCGGTGCTGATTTACGCGATTACGTACGTCACCATGAACTTCCTGGCGGACGTGCTGTACACGGTGCTGAACCCCCGGGTTCGGTTCTGACGAGGTTCACGGCCTGCGCTTTGCCGGGCTGAACGGAGTGATGCACGTGGCAACGGCAACGCCTACGACGCCCGTGGACGGCCGGGCCGCGCGGCGGCGGGCGTGGGCGCGCACGCGGGAGCAGCTGGCGGATTTTTGGCGGCGGTTCAGCAAAAACCGGCTGGCCGTGGTCGGGGGCGTCGTGCTGCTGCTGGTCATTATCATGGGCTTGTTCGCGCCGTGGATTGCGCCCCACGATCCGACGCTGCCCAACTTCCGCAACCGCTTCGCGCCGCCGGCGTGGATGGAGGGCGGCAGCTGGGAGCACCCGCTGGGCACGGACCAGCTGGGCCGGGACATGCTGAGCCGCATCATCTGGGGCGCGCGGGCGTCGTTGAAAGTGGGCGCGGTGGTCATCTCCTTCGCCACCGTCGTGGGCATTTTCATGGGGCTGGTCTCGGGCTACTACGGCGGCTGGGTGGACGTGGTCATTCAGCGCCTGTCCGACATTTTGCTGGCCTTTCCGTACCTGGTGCTGGCCATCGCCCTGATGGGCGTCATGGGGCCCGGGTTCGGCAATCTCATTTTGGCGTTGGTATACAAAGAATGGGTGACGCCGTCGCGCATCGTGCGCGGGGAAGTTCTGGCCGCGAAAAACGTCGAGTACGTGGAGGCGGCCAGGGCGGTGGGCGCGCGGGACCGGCACATTATGTGGCGAGAAATTTTGCCCAACACGTTCTCGTCGGTCATCGTGGTGGCCACGCTGCGCGTCGCGTGGGTCATTTTGATGGAGGCGTCGCTCAGCTTTCTCGGCCTGGGCGTGCAGCCGCCCGAGCCCGCGTGGGGCTCCATGATTGCCCAGGGCAGGGAGTACATTTTCAGCTCGTGGTGGCTGGCCACCTTTCCCGGCATCGCGATTTTGCTGACGGTGCTGGGCATCAACCTGCTGGGCGAAGGGCTGCGGGACGCGCTGGACCCGCGCCTGAGGGAGTGACGAGATGCTTCCGGACACGGAACGAACCATAAATGCGGAACCGATTCTGGACGTGCGGAACCTCCGGACGCACTTTTTCACCGATCGCGGCGTCGTCAAGGCGGTGGACGGCGTCAGCTTTCAGCTGTACCCCGGCGAAACCGTGGGCGTGGTGGGCGAGTCGGGCTGCGGCAAGAGCATGACCGCCGCGTCCATCATGCGGCTGGTCAGCCACCCGGGCCGCATCGTCGGCGGCGAGATCCTGTTCATGGGCGAAGACCTGGTGCGGAAGTCCGAGCGGGAGATGCGGCGCCTGCGGGGCAACCAGCTGGCCATGATTTTCCAGGACCCGTTGACGACGCTGAATCCCGTGCTGAAAGTGGGGCGCCAGATCACCGAGTCCATCCGGGTTCACGCCGGGGACGACCGGGAGGACGGCGGCTTTTTTGGCTGGCTGCGGCGCCTGCTTGACCCGTCGGGCCGCATCAGCCGCAAGGAGGCGTGGGACCGGGCGGTGGACCTGCTGCGGCAGGTGGGCATCCCCGCGCCTGACGAGCGCATGCGGGCGTACCCCCACGAGATGAGCGGCGGCATGCGCCAGCGGGTCATGATTGCCATCGCGCTGGCGTGCAACCCGGTGCTGCTGCTGGCCGACGAGCCGACGACGGCGCTGGACGTGACCATTCAGGCCCAGATTTTGGAACTGATGCAGGACATCAAGGAGAAGCGCGGCACCAGCATTTTGCTCATCACCCACGACTTCGGCGTCGTCAGTGAGTTTTGCGACCGGGTCATCGTCATGTACGCCGGCAAGATCGTGGAGCAGGCGCCGCTGGACGAGCTGCTGGACAACCCGCGCCACCCGTATACGCAGGGGCTGCTGGCGTCCATCCCGCGGCTGGGCGACAAGAGCCACAAGGTGCGGCCCATCAAAGGCATCGTGCCCGAGCTGCACGATTTGCCCCCGGGCTGCAGCTTCTCCACCCGCTGCCCGCTGGCCGACGAGTACTGCGGGCGGGTGGAGCCGGAGCTGGAGGAGATCGCGCCGGGACACTTGGTGGCGTGCCACAAGGTGGACGCGACGGCGGCCGGAGCGAAGGGGGCGTGACGGGGATGGCCGAGGCACAAGCGGCGGTCAGCGCCCGCGGGGGGGGCGGGGGCGGCGCACCGGCGGCCTTGGAACGTGGCGGACTGAAGGCGGATTTCCCCCTCCTGGCCCATTTTGGTGAGCGGCTGTTTGGCAAGAAAGTGCGCCACGTGCACGCCGTGGACGGCGTCGACCTGACGGTTTACCGGGGCGAGACGGTGGGGCTGGTGGGCGAGTCGGGCTGCGGCAAGTCGACGCTGGCCCGCAGCGTGCTGCGGCTTTATCAGCCCACGGCCGGGTCCGTCAAATTCGAGGGCCGGGAAATTTTGAACTTGCCGCCGGCGGAGATGCGGCGGCTGCGGAAGGATATGCAGATTATTTTCCAGGACCCGTTTGCGTCCCTGAATCCCCGGCAGACGGTGGAACAGATTGTGGGCCTGCCGCTGCGCATTCAGGGCGTCCCGAAGCACGAAATCCGGGGCCGGGTGCTGGAGCTGCTCGAGATCGTCGGCTTGCCGCCGGGGCATATCGACCGGTTTCCGCATCAGTTCAGCGGCGGGCAGAGGCAGCGCATCGGCATCGCCCGGGCTTTGGCCGTGCGGCCCAAGTTCGTCGTGGCCGACGAGCCGGTGTCGGCCCTGGACGTGTCCATCCAGGCCCAGATCATCAATTTGCTGGAGCGGTTGCAGGAAGAGTTCGGCCTGACGTATTTGTTTATCACCCACGACTTGTCGGTGGTGAGCTACGTCAGCGACCGCATCGCGGTCATGTACCTGGGCCGCATCGTGGAATGGGCCAAGACGGAGGACTTGTTCGCCGAGCCGCTGCATCCGTACACGCAGGCGCTGCTGTCGGCCATTCCCACGGTGGAGCGGCGGGGCCGGCGGCGGGAGCGCATCATTTTGCAAGGCAGCCCGCCGACGCCCATCGACCCGCCGGGCGGGTGCCGGTTTTACGAGCGGTGCTTTCTCAAGGAAAAAAACGAGACGTGCCGGCTGGTGGACCCGGAGCTGGTGGACCTGGGCAACGGCCGGAAAGTGGCGTGCCACGCGGTGGCGGGGACGCTGTGACGGCCGGCCGCCGGCCCGACGCGGCACGCTGAGGGGGAACGCGCATGAAGGAGACGGGCACAAACGGCGCCGCGCCGGTCATCGGCATCACGATGGCCTTCGACGACGGCACCCACGAAGAGTCGCTGCGGCCCGGGGTGGCCATTCACCAGGTGAGCGCAGCATACGCCTGGGCGGTGGAGCACGCCGGCGCCGCACCGGTGCTGCTGCCGCTGACCGCGTCGGAAGAAGTGGCGCGTGCCTACGTGCGCATGGTGGACGGCATCATGTTCTCCGGCGGCGGGGGCGCCGTGCGCCGGCGCCATCTGGACCGGGCGGTGCTGCCGGACCTGCGGGCCCTGGCGCCGCGGCGGTACCGGTTCGAGGCCATGCTCTTGCGCTTGGCGCTGGAGGAAGACGTGCCGGTGCTGGGCATTTGCCGGGGCCATCAGATGATCGTGCGGGTCTTGGGCGGCACCATTTACTCCCGCATCGACCGGCACGTGCCCGAGGCCCTGAACCATTACGCCGGGCAGCCGCCGCTGGGGCGGGCCGTCGTTCATTCCATTGCCGTGGAGCCCGGCACCATGCTGCACGACATCCTGGGCAAGCGGACGGTGGGCGTCAACAGCTTGCACCGCCAGGCGGCGAAGCGCGTGCCCGCGCCCGTCATCGTCAGCGCCCGGGCGCCCGACGGCGTCATCGAGGCGGTGGAGAGCACCGCCCACCGGTTCGTGGTCGGCATTCAGTCCCATCCGGAGCTGATCGCGTCCACCGTGCCCGCGTGGCGCCGGCTGTTCGAGGCGTTTGTAGCGGCGGCCCGGGAGCGCCGCCGCGCCGCGGGCGAAAGGGTCCCGGGGCGAGATGCCGAAGCCGGGGAGCTGCGGTCCGGCGCCCAGGAACGGGCGCTGCGGTCCGGCACATAGGCGACCATGCTGTGGCCCGGCACGTAGGCGAGCACGTTGCGGCCCGGTCCCCCGGACGCCGTGGAGCCGGAGCCCAGTACGTTGGGCTTGGCGCGGCCGGTCGGGGGTCGAGCCAGAGCCGGCGGGCGGTTGGCCGGGCACCCGCGTTCCAGCGGTTTACGGCCGTGCCGCGATGTGGCGGCCGTGCCGCGATGCCGCGGTCGTGCCGTGATGGCGCGGCCTTGCCGCGATGGCGTTGCCTCGCTGTGGCCCAAAGTCTTATCCTTGTGCGCGGCCGCAGCCTTTCCGTGGGCCGCATCCACGCTGGGTGGCCCGCGGCAGCGCGCCTCCGTTTGTCCCCGCCCCGCGCACATATGGACCGCTCCCTCGCGCACACTACGTGTCACGGAGAGAGGGGAACGGCATGAAGCGGCGCCGGGACGAAATTGACGAAATTCTGCGGTTTGTGCAGGAACATCCCGAGTCGTACGCCAGCCTGGCCGTCTGCCGCCGGGCGCTGGACGGCGGCCTCGAGCGGGTTACCGGCGACACGCTGCTCCAGCTGGAGCAGTACTTGCACGAGGCGCCCGATGACGAGATCGAGGCGTACTATACGATTATCACCTGAGGGGCCAGCCGCCGCCCGGCCGTCGTGGGCGCCAGGCACAAGGCTCAAGAGCGAGGCTTGCCCGCCACAGCAATGCTCGGAAATGAGGCTTCGCCCACAATTAGACCTCACTCTTGAGGCTTGCGGCGGGGCCTGCTTTAAGCAGCGGCGGCTGTAAGAAACCGCCAGGCAAGACAGGAAACGGCATCGCGAAAACGCCGACGTCATCGGCGTTTTCGTTACGCCCCAGTCACTGGTCCGTGGGGGAGCGGCCGGTCCGGTGTCGGTCCACTTGCAGCACCGGCTTAAGCCTCAAAAACGAGGACTAATTTCTGGCCAACGCTCGAAAACGAGGCTTAGCCCGACATTAGTCCTCGTTTTTGAGGACTGTGCTGCACGACGCTCGGACCGCGACCAGCCGTCCACGGGACCCGGTAACGACGGGGAATGGCGGGCGTCGACATGGCGGAAACAGCAAATGCCGTGAAAACATCGACGGCGTCGGCGCTGGCGAGAGGCCCGGTTCGCTGCGGCGCCGGCGGAGAAGGCACGAGGCGCGGACCGCGGGCTAGGCTGCATACAATGAACCGCGGGCCGGGACCCGAGAAGACGGCGCTTTTCGTCGGCGTCGACCCCGATACCGCTGTTGGGCTCGACACGACCGCTGGGCGCGACGTGACAGCCGAACTCGACCGGGCTCCGGGGTTGAGGTTGCCACTGGTCTCGACGCTGTCACGGGGCTCGACTCGGTCTCCGCCGTCAACGTCAGCGCCGGAGCCGTCACGGCAGTGAGCGCAGCCGCCGGAGCCGCCCCGGAGCCGCCCCGCGCGCCGGCTCGCCCGTTACCGCTGCCGTTACCGCTACAGTTGCCGCTGCCGCCGCCGCTGCCGCTGCCGCCGCCGGGCCCGGGCGTACCCCCGGCCTCAATGCGCACGTCTCTTCTGCAAACAATCGACGCTCCGAGGAATTGCTTCCCACTTCCACTCTTGACAGTCTC
>QGSR01000257.1 GCA_003387805.1 Bacillota bacterium
CCCCAGCAGCCTCTTGGCCAGCTGCGGGGGGCCCCCGAAGCCCTCCACCGCCAAGACGCCCACGGGACGGTCCCCCGCCCGCATGGGTACCGCGGCGTCGACGGCCACCCGCAGGGAGAATATACCGTCATCGTCCGGCATTTCCAGCCACAGGGGCTCCTGGCCGCCGTGCATCCCGCCCTCTCCGACGCCCTCTTCACCGGCAACACCGGCCGCGCTGCCGTGGACGCAGTAGTGGGGCAGGCGGCCCAGCGCGATCTGGCCCAGCAGGTGGGTCTCCAGGGGAAAAGCCGCCGCGAAGAGCACGATCTCGCCGCGGCTGGTGATGGCCCATTTCCCCTGGACCGTCCCTTGCTCTTGGTCCACGAGGAAAACCGCCGCCCGGTCCACCCCAAAGGCCTGCTGCACACACCGCAGGGTGCGGACCAGCACTTCGTCCATGTCCTGGAGAACGGCCATGTCCTGGGAAAACTGGTGCAGGCGGTGCAGCAAGCGGACCGACAGGCGCGCCTCGTCCAGCAGCTGCGCCCAGCGGGCCGCGGTTTCCGCCAGGAGGACCTCCTCCGCCAGCAGGCCAGCCTGCCGGGCAAAGGCGTCGCACAGCGCTTGGCGCAAGCCGTCCAGCTCCGCCACGTCGAAGTGAAAGGTCAGCGCCCCTAAGACGCTGCCGGTACCTTTTACGGGGGTTACGTAGACGTGCCGTGGCCGGGGCCGGCCGCGCTGACGGCCCGCAGGCGCGTCACGGCCCGCGCCGGTTTCGCCCAAGGGCGCCCACACCGGACGGCCGCGGCGGTACACCAGCCGCGTCCGCTCGTCGTCATCGACGGGAACCGGTGCCGCCGGCTCGCCAAGGGCGCCGGTCCGCTCCGCCTCGGACTTGCAGTTGCGCCGCCCCCGGGATGAGGAGCCGACGGCCAGCACCTCTTGCGCCTGGCCGGCGGCCTTGTCAAAGACGGACAGCTGCACGCGCCGCGCGCCGGCGGCCCGCCGGGCCTGGGACAGCACCTGGCGGAAAGGCTTGGCATTTTCCCGGATCAGCTCCGGCAGATCAACGGCGCCGGCCGGTTTCTCCGGTACCGGGCCCAGGGCTCGTGGGGATCCGAGCTCCCGCGCGGACGACAAGTGCCTTCCCCCTCCCCGCTGCATCCCCGCGGCGGCGGTCGCCGGCAGCTCCCGGCCTTCTTTCCGACACCAACGTTCTGGACGGGCAGTTACCCCTATAGCCATCCCCACGGCGATTTGGTAAAATTTGAATAAATCGGGGGTCGGGAGGATGGCACCGTGGGCGGGCGCTGGCCCAACGGCCCGATGCCGAATCCGGAGAAAAGACTGAGCGTTGTCATTGTTGAAGACGAGGGGCTCTACCGGGACCTGCTGAGAGTCGCCCTGGGCACCTTTGGCAACATCGTAGTGGTGGGCGACTTCGCCGACGCCGAGGCGGCCCTGGCAGAGATCCCTCCCCTGCAGCCCGACGTGGCCATTGTCGACGTTGAGCTGCCCGGTCCCCTCAACGGCGTCCAGTTGGGCGTCAGCCTCTCAAACGTCAACTCCCGCACCTGGCCATCGTGCTCCTCTCCAACCACTGCGACCCGGAATACCTCGCCGCCGTGCCGCGGGAAATGTCCTCAGGGTGGTCTTATCTCTTGAAGAAGTCCGTGACGGACGTAGAGACCCTGGGGCGAGCCATCCAGAGCGCCGGCGCCGGCTTTGTCGTGCTGGATCCACGGCTGGTCAACACGGCGAGGTCCTCCAACCGCATTCTCAGCCGCCTGACGCCGCGCCAGCTGGACATCCTGGCGCTCGTGGCCGAAGGCTACACCAACGCCGCCATCGCCGAACGGCTGCGGTTGGCGGAGAAATCCATTCAAAACCAGTTGAACGCCATTTATCCGCAGCTGGACATCGATCGGTCCAACTCCGCCATCCAGCCCCGGGTGACGGCGGCCCTGGTGTATCTCAAGGAGATGGGCCGGACTTCCCCGCTGGTGCTCAACCGGAGCGCCAG
This sequence comes from Bacillota bacterium, assembly GCA_003387805.1. Lineage (GTDB taxonomy): Bacteria > Bacillota > Limnochordia > Limnochordales > ZCTH02-B6 > CALJUZ01. The sequence goes on from QGSR01000257.1 coordinate 2,006, forward strand.
CGGCATCCTGAGCCTCGGGGCGCCGGCCGCGCGGCAAACCGATTGATGCTGACGGCCGGCCCGAGCCGCGGATCGCCCAGGGCGATCCGCCGTTCCACATCGCCGCGGCCGTGGCCGAAGGCGGCGAGGCCCTTTCGCGTCTCCTTGACAACGGGCAACGTAGAGAGCAGAAAGCCCGGCGCTGGTCCCGGAGAGGTGCCAGCGCCGGCTTCCATAGTCGCCCGTTCTGAGCGGCGCCCTCAAAGGGCCCCGGGTCAGGACGCTTCGAAAGAGGACTCCGTCTATGAGGCCCCATCGAAGCAGGATTCCTCAAAAGGAGATCCCCAAGCTGCCCTGTAACTGGTGGCTGCTGCCGTCGACCCGGAACTCGCCTGCATAGGACAAGCTCCAGGTCACCCGCTCGCTGGCCCGGCCGCTCAACCCCAGCGCCGCCACAAACCCGCCGGACTCCACCGGCGTGCCCTTCACGATGAAGTTCCCGCCCGGCGCACCGTTGAACCGCGCCGTCGCCTGCCGCTCCGCTGCGCTGAAGTCGTGCACCCACGCCAGCGACCGTACCAGCTCATGTCGTTCCCGGTGGGCTCCGTCGACCCCAGCTCCAGGCCCAGGAGCCCGCGGACCCACGCCGCGTCATAGGCCTGCACCGTCAGGCCCTCGTTGCCCGCGCCCGTCTCGCGGAAGCCCGCCCGGCGGGTCGTATAGTGCGCCAGGCCCACCACCGGCACCAGCCGCACCTGCTCCGAGCTCCAGGCGGCAAACCGCGCCTCCACCGCCATCACCGTGTCCGAAGTCTCAAAGGCGCCCTGGGCCGTCCGCACCGTGCCGCCGAAGGCCACCCGCCGCTCCGAATCGCTGCGGGCCGAACTGAAGCCCACCACGCCCCGCAGGGTCACCTTGTCCAGCTCCCACTGGCCGTAACCGCCCAGATGCACGCTGCTGCCCCGCACTGCGCTCTGGCGCGCGTCCATGGTCAGGGTTTCCGACAAGAAGCCCGCCAGCAGGCCGGCCCGGGCATTGCCCCGGGCCAGGAGATCGGCGCCCACCGTCAGGCCCCGCAGCTCGATGTCGGACGCCGCGGTGCCCTGCCGATCATTTCCGCGGATGCGGCCCGAGCTGCCCTGGGCCGCCGCCCAGAACCGCCGCCCGGGCTCGGCGCCCTGCGCCAGGCCGTGCTCCACGCCCGCCACAATGGCGTCCAGCCGCCGGGCGGCCAGCGTCGGAAGTGCCGTGTACACCTCGCCCGACAGGCGGTCCAGGGCCGCCTGCGCTTTGGCCTCATCGCCCGGCGCCAGGGTGAAGAGCCACGCGTACAGGTCGTCCAGCTCCGTCCCGGGCTCGTCCTTCACCGCCGTCAGGACGCTGGCCACCGCGGCCTGGTTGCCCGTCTCGGCGGCGCCCTCAAACGGCTTGGTCCCCAGCACGACCTTGATGGAGCCCTCTTCCGC
>QGSR01000258.1 GCA_003387805.1 Bacillota bacterium
TTGCGGGCCGGGGCCCCCCCCCCTGCGCGGGTTTGCCGCACTTGCGCCACCACGCCGGCGACGAACGCCTCGCGCACGGCGCCGTGCAGCGTCGCGTCGGCCTCGGCCAGCACGTGCCGCACTTGCTGCGACAGGCGGGCCAGCGCGGCCAGCTCGGCGCGGCACGCGGCGCACGTCCGCACATGCTCGAGCAGCTCCCGGCGCCCCGCCGCATCGGCTTGGGCGTCCGGCCCGCTCCCGGCCACCAGCTCCGCCCATTCTTCTTCGGAAAAAAGTCCGCACCCGAGGGGCCGCTGCTCAGCCACGGCCATCCCTCCCGTCAGCTTTCGGCGGTTCGGCGGAACGCTCCTGCATGTACGCCCGGAGCTTGCGCAAACCGTCGAAAATGCGCTTCTTCACCGTGCCTACCTGTACGCCCGTCAGGGCGGCGATGCGCTCCTGCGGGTAGCCGAGGCCGTGAAACATGATGACCGCCTGCTTTTGCTCGGCCGTCAGCGGCGCCTTCTCCAGCGCCTCCCGCAGCAAGTCGCGCTCCCATTGGTCGATGAACAGCTGGTCGGGCGCCGACCCCGCCTGGCCCGGCAGGTCGGCCGTCACCGCCGCCGCGGCGGCTCCTTCCAATAAGTCTCCCGTGTGGACGCCGAACGCACCGCCGCTTCCGGCGCCGCCGGAACCTCCCCCGGAGCCGCCGCCCGCGCCGCTCGAGCCGCCGCCCGTGTGCCGGCGCCGGCGCTCCCGCCAGCGGTTGCGCAGCAGCGTGCGCATTTCGTTGCGGGCGATGGCGTACAGCCACGTGGAAAACTGCACCGGCCGCCCGAAGGCGCCCCGGCCCCGGAACGACGCCAGCCCGCCGGCCATGCGGACGCAGGCCGAGTGGGTGATTTCCCACGCGTCGTCCTGCATGCGCTCGTACAAGTCCGGGCCGCTTTGATGGAGGACGTCGGTGACGTACGTGCCTTGGGCGTGCCGCTCCCGCAGCATGGCCAACACCGCCGGAAAAAGGTAATCCATGGACCAGGCGATGAGACGCCGCAGCGCGTCTTCGTCGCCCGCCTTGGCGGCCTCCACCAGCCGGCCGACTTCTGTCGTCTCACGTGACTCCACGGCGATCCTCCATCAGATTGGAAGCGGCTCGCGCCGTTTGGTTACCGAAACCCGCCCGCGGATGGTGCGGCCGCCGCGTTTTTCTCTTTTGTCTCCGAAAAATCCGGTCCCGCTTCGGTAACCAACGGCCGCCCCGGGCATCCAACTTGGCAAAGACGGGCAATGAAAGGAGACTGTGCCATGCTGAGAACAATGTTTCCAGCGGTGCTGGCCGCGGCACGGACGGCGATGTTGGCGACGAGGGCTGCGGGGGCGGCGCGGCGCACCTCGCTTGGTTTCCATTTTACAACGAAAGGCCGGGCGGCGGGCGCGGCGCTGGTGCTGACCCTGGCGCTGGGCGCCGTGCTGGCGGCCGGAGGCGCCGCCGAGGCCCGGGGCGTCAACACGTGGCTGGCCCTGTTCGACCTGGAGCCGGGCGTGACGTACACGTACGAGCTGACGTACGAGACGCCGGCCCGCACGCCGTCGCCCCCGTGGTGGGTGGGTTACGCGCCGGGCGGCCCGGGAGCGGGCGGCCACGGCCCGGGCGGTGCGGGCAACAACCGCACCGCCGCGTTGACGGGGCAGCTGACCCTGCGGCGCACGGGCGGCCCCAACGACCAAGTGCGGTTTGCGTTCACCGTCGGCGACGTGCGCGTCAGCGGCGCGGCGCCGGCGGACCCGCAGGCCGTCGCGGGCGCGGTGCTGGTGGCGGCGCTGACCGGTCCCCGGCCCGTTTCCCCTGAAGGCGTGCGGCTATTGGCCACCGTTTTCCAGTGGACCCAGTGGCGTGACTTGTTCGAGCGGTCCACGTTCCGCACCGGCACCGTGTGGGAAGTACAGCAGCAGCCGCCCTACCGGTTCACCGCCCGGCAGCAGGGGTTCTTCGGCACGTACAAAGGCGAGGTCCAGCGCGGGCGCGACACCGTCATGGAGATCACCATCGACCTGGGCCAGCCGCTGCCGCTGGACATCGTCGCTTTCGACGGCCGGGACCGCTACCGCGCCCGGCTGGTCCAGGAGCCGGTGTGGGGGCCGCTGCGGTAAGGCCGGCGGCCGGGCCTGCGTCGGCACTTTGGACCTGGTTTGGGAGGCGTAGAACATGCGTGTGCATCATTGGATTGTTCTGGTGCTCTTGGCCGCGCTGACCACGGGCTGCATAGGCTGGGCCGATGCGGGCGAACGCCCGGGCTCCGTCACCGGCCAGGCCCGGGTCGTCATCGGCGGCGTGTCGTTTCCGGTGTACGAAGCGAAAATGGCCGCGTCGGGGGCCACCAACGCCGTGGCCTGGACCCAGCGGGACGGCGCGTACCGGCTCACCTTCCTGCGGAAAGGGCAGCATGACCTGCATTTGCAGGCGCTGCACGGCACGTACCGGCAGTCTCTCTACGTGCAAGGCCGCGAGCGGCGCGACTGGGTGCTGCAGCCCGGCAACGTGAACGCCGAGCGGTTTTTCGAGCTGGCGGCGCTGAAGCGGGTGTGGCTGGACGCCAAAAACCAGCTGCAGGCGGCCTACGACGGCGAGCTGGTCCGCTGGGAAAAGCGCAAAATCGCGGTGTACATGGACGTGTACGGCGCGCCCTACGGGTTCGATGCCGCGACGGCCGACCGGTACTGGCAAGAGCTGCGGCGCTGGGAGCAGTACCTGGCGCACCAGTACGAGTTCGTCAAAGCCGGCGACCCGCAGCGGGCCGACATCGTCGTGCAGTGGGTGGAACCGTGGGAGATCGGCGACCAGGCGGGCATTACCCGCCAGGTGGCCCACTACTACAACGGCGCGCTCAAGCTGGTCGAGATTTATATCAGCGTCGCCTGGGCCGACTTCCCCGGCGTGTGGGAACACGAGCTGGGCCGGGCCATGGGCCTGGGCGCGGTGTCGGACCAAAACTCCGTCATGTACCCGCGGCTGATGCTGAGCGGGCCCCAGCGGCGCACGCTGTCGCAGTACGAGGCGTCGCTGGTGCGGCTCATGTACGACATTCCGTCGGGCCAGCGCCTGGGCGGCGGCTGGCGGCCGGCGGCGGCGTCCGTCGCGGGCGGCCTCGAAGACGGTGACGGCGCTCTCGACGGGGCTGACCTCTTCGGCTTGTCCGACGGGCTGACGGTGGCCGCCGGCCAACTGCTGGACGTCGACCTGGACGCCGGCGCCGCGGGCGCCCTGCCGCTCGTGCCGGCCCGGGAAGCGCCCGTCAGCGGCGCGCGCGAGTCCGTTCTGCGGGTCGAGCCGGGCATGACGCCGGACATGATGCCGGACGTTACGCTGGACGTGCTGCCGCACCGGGCACCGTAGGTGGCGCCGTCGGCGTTGCCGGGCCCCCGGCCGTGCCGCCGCGGCCGGGCTTCCGGCCGGGCGCCGTGCCCTGCGC
>QGSR01000024.1 GCA_003387805.1 Bacillota bacterium
CGGCGCGCGCGGCGGGGTGCGGCCCGAGGAGCTGGACGTGGCCCGGGCCGTGCGCATGAGCGCGGGCCTGCCCTATTTTTACCGGCCCGTGGTGCAGTACTTCCCGACGCCCAGGGGCGGGTTTCCCGGCTACATCGTAGACGGCGGCCTTTTGAGCAACTTTCCGGTCTGGCTGTTTGACGTGGCGGGGCCGCCGCCGTGGCCGACCCTGGGTTTCATGCTGGCGGACCCGCGCTACGGCAAGCCGCACCGCATCCGGGGACCGGTCTCCTTCGGCAGCGCGCTGGTGGCCACGATGCTGGAGGCCCACGACGCGCGGCATCTGGAGGCGTCGGACAGCGTCCGGACCATCCGCATTCCCACCACCGGCGTGCGGACCACGGACTTCGACTTGACGCCGGGGCAGCGGCGGCGTCTGTATGAGGCGGGCGTGGAGGCGGCCCGGCGGTTTTTCGCCGAGTGGGATTTCCAGCGCTACGTGCGGCTTTATCGCTCGGGTTCGGGGGCCGGCCCGGGAGCCGGCGCGGTCGGTGACGCCCGCTCCCGCAGCCATATGCGAAACGAGGTGCATCGTGACGTTGTCCAACGCAGACTACATTTTCGTCAACGGTAAATGGGTGGGCCCGGGCGAGGCTTTGGTGCCCGTGGAGGACCGGGGTTACCAGCTGGCCGACGGCGTGTACGAAGTGGTGCGGGTGTACGGCGGCCGCGCCTTCGCTTTGCAGCCCCATCTGGACCGGCTGGCCCGCAGCGCCGCGGAGCTGGAGATGGACCTGCCGCTGACGCTGGACGAAGTTGGCGCGCTGGTAAAGGAGGCGCCGGGACGGCGGGGCGTGGAGGATGGACAGGTGTACATCCAGGTGACCCGGGGCGCAGCGCCGCGGGTGCACCATTTTCCGGAGGACGCCCGGCCGTCTCTGGTGGTGTACGCTTCGCCTCTGCGGAGGCAGCCGGCGGCGCTGTACGAGACGGGCGCCGACGCCGTCGTTGTTCCGGACGAGCGCTGGCTGCGGTGCGACATTAAGTCCATCAACCTGCTGCCCAACGCGCTGGCCAAAGAAAAAGCGCGCCGGGCGGGCGCGCTGGAGGCGCTGCTTTTGCGGGAGGGCGTGGGCATGACCGAAGGGTCCAGCTCCAACTTGTTCATCGTCCGTGACGGCCGCCTGGAGACGGCGCCGGCCTCCCGCTGGATTTTGCGGGGCATCACCCGCGACATCGTGCTGGAGCTGGCGGCGCAGGCCCACATCCCCGCGGCCGAGCGGTTTTTCTCGAAGGAGGAACTGCTGAGCGCCGACGAGGCCTTCGTCACCAGCACGACCATGGAGGTCATGCCGCTGGCGCGGGTGGACGGCCAGGCCATCGGCGCCGGCCGGCCCGGGCCGGTGACGAAGACGTTGATGGCCGCCTTCCGCGAACGGGTGCGGGCGGAAATCGGATGAGAAACAGGCGGGCCCGGGCATGGCGCCCGGGCCTGCCTTAATCGCGCTTCGGGTTGGCCGGGGGCCGGCCCCGCCGCAGTCCCGACCAGACGAACAGCGCCTGCAGCGCCACCACGGGCGCCAGGAGCAGGAGCCGCACGGTGGTCGAGACGTTCAGCATGCCGATGAACGGCAGCGGCAAGATGAGCAGAATGAAGTAAATATAATCACGGTCCAGCCTCAGCCTCACGCAGCCTCACCACCTTCGGAGACCTGACCCTATTATACAAGAATGGCGCATCGGTCGGAGCAGGATGCCGGGGTACGCCGGGGACCCGCCGCCGCCGGCCTAACGGCAGTCCCGTCACCGGCGGTCTCGCCGTTGCCTTTCCCGGTCCTGTATTGTCTCGTCACGCGAGGGAACAATATCCACCGGACGCTGCCGGTGACGCAGCGCAGCGGGCGCGACGGAGGGAGGAGGGAGGTGAGGGGCTTGGCTCAGCTGACGCAGATGGAGTTGCTGCAGGTGCACGAGCTGCTGCGGGCGGAGGAGCTGGCCTGGCGAAAGTGCTCGCATTACGCCGAGCACGCCCAAGACCCGCAGGTGAAGCAGATGTCGCAGTACTGCAGCCAGCGGCATCGTCAGCACATGCAGACGCTGCTGGGGCAGCTGCAGTCCATGAGCTAGCCGCCTGCGCATCGGGGCGGCGGTGACGTTCAGCCGGCGCCCGGCGCCGCAGCACGGCATCGCGCCGAAAGCGTGACGAGGAGGACTGACGTGCAAAACGGGACGACGCAAAACCGTCTCACGGACCGGGACATACTGACCGACCTGCTTTTGACCAGCAAGCAAATGCTGGGAGCGTACGGCGTGGCGGAGCAGGAAAGCACCCATCCACAGCTGCGCCAGACGCTGCATCAGCTGGCCATGGAGGAAGAACAGTTTCATCAGCAGGCGTTTCAGGCCATGCACCAGCGAGGATGGTACGAGACGCCGCTGGCCGACCGCAACTTGGCCGGGCAGATTGCCTCGCTGTGGGCGGCCAAGCTGCAGCAGCACGATGCGGCCGTCCGGCAGCAGGCTGCGGCACCGGCCGGATCGGCCTGGGGCGCTCAGCCGGGGCAGCAGCCGTACGGCCAGACGGCCGCGTACTACGGGTACGGCTCGTCCCAAGGGCAGCCGTACGGACAAGCGCACTCGCAGTCGTCCGGCAGTGGCCAGCTGTTTTCCGAGCCGACCGGCTCAGGATACACGGCCCAGTCCGGCGCAGGCCCGGGCGGGCTGTACGGGCAGACGGCTAGTCACGCCCAAACATCGCAAACCCAGTCGCCGGCTCAGGGGCAGAGCACGGGGGCGATGCCAAACCAGCCCATGCATTGATGGTCCGCCGCGGCCGGCGGCCGCCGCAGTCGGGCAGGGTGGGCGGATGCAAGGCCGCAAGAAGGCCCGGGACGAGGGACCTTCTTGCGGCCCGGTCGCGCCGCCGGCGCCCTGGGCCGATCAGTCCGGGGCGGTGCCCGGCGGTCACTTTTTCCCTGGGCCGATCAGTCCGGGGCGGCGCCCGGCGGCCGCTTCCGCCTTAGGACGAGCCGCCTCCGCCGCCGCCACCGCCGCCGCCACCGCCACCACCGGAACCGCCGCTACCGCCGCCGCCGCCGGAACCGCCTCCTGGCCCGCTTCCCGCGGCTTCTTGCTGTTCCTGTTCCAGGGTCGACACCTCGGGGTGCAGCCACCACTCGTCGGCGAGGCGGCGGAAATTGCGGGGTTCGAAGCCGTGCCAGTTGATGCGCTCGAAAGCGGTGCCGCCCAGCTGGAGGCGGCCGATGACGACGTCTTTCAGCGTGTTGCCGTACACGTCTTTCAAGTCGTCGCTCCGCAGCACCACGGTCGCGTGCCGGATGGGCACCTCGGTGCGGGCCACTTCCTTGAGGGCGCTCATGACCTTTTGGAACATGCGGCTTTCGCTGGGCGGCACGTCGGACATCTCGATGCCTACGGTCCAGCCGCCGGCTTCGGGGCGGGCTTCCACCAGCCGGGCGTCGACGCCCAGTACGGCCAGCGTCAGTCTCTCCTGCTGCACTTGCACGGGGTCCTTGTCCATCACCTGCTCACGGGCTCTGGCGGCGTCGTCGCTGTCTCGGGCTTGCCCCGGCGCCCCGGCGAAAAACAGCCAGCCTCCGGCCGCGGCGGCCAGCAGGATGACGACGCCCCACACCCAAGCGCGGGCCATCGGCGATCCCTCCCGGCGTTAGCGTACCCACCGCCGGGCGCCGCACACCCGGCCGGTCACATGACGAAAAACAACACGGTCACCCAGAGCGCGGCCAAGTACCCGATGAGGTCGCCCAGAAGACACAGCTGCACCGCGTGGCGGCTGCGCCGGATGCCCACGGACCCCAGGTAGACGGTAAGGACGTAAAACGTCGTCTCCGAGCTGCCTTGCATGACGGACGCCAGCAGGCCGACGAAAGAATCGGGCCCGTGCCGCTCCAGCAAGTCCGCGACGACGCCCACCGCGGCCGCGTTGGAGAAGGGCCGGATGAGCATCAAGGGCAGCACTTCCACGGGAAACCCGGCGTGGGACAGCACCGGCGCGGCGGCCCGGCTCAGCCACGCCAGCGCGCCCGAGTCCCGGAACAGGCCGATGCCGACGTAAATGCCGATGATGAGCGGGATGAGCCGCACGCCCAGCTTGAGCCCGTCCGCGGCGCCCGCGGCGAACTCGCTGTACACGTTGACCCGGCGCCGCAGCGCGGCCGCCAGCGTCAGCACCAGCAACCCCGGCAAAATCCACGCGCTGACGGCGGCCACCGCGTCAACGCTCCCGCCCGCGCCGGCGGCGCAAGTACGCGTCAATGAGCAAGATGCTGACCGCGGCCGCCGTCGACGCCATGGCCGCCGGGATGATAATGACGCTGGGGTCGGCCGCTCCCGCCCGGGCCCGCAGGGCGACGGCGGTGGCCGGCAGCAGCGTCGCGCACGCGCTGTTGAGGGCGAAAAACGTGATCATGGGCGGCGTCACCGTATCGGGCCGGTCGTTCAGCGTCTGCAGCTGTTCCATGGCCTTCAGGCCGAAGGGCGTGGCCGCGTTGGCCAGCCCGAAAAAGTTGGCGGTGATGTTCATGGCGATGGCGCTCAGCGCCGGGTGGCCCTTGGGCACGTCGGGAAACAGCGGGCGGAGCAGGGGCGTGAGCCCGCGCGCCGCCGCGTCCAGCAGCCCCGCCCGCTCGGCGATGCGGCTGATGCCGAACCAGACCGCCAGGAGAGCCATCAAGTTGATGCCAACGGTCAGCCCCGCCGCGGCCTGATCAAAGATGATGGACGTCACCGCGCCCACGTCGCCGGCGGCCGCGGCGAACGCGACGCCGCCGACAATCATGACGGCCCAGACGATGTCCACCACGTCCGGAGGCTCGCCTCCTCGGGAAGTTCATGGTACACTTGGGACAAGGTCCAACGGCATTCAATCAAACGTGTATGCACTCATCGGCGCTGACATGTCCGGGGCGCCGCCCCGCTCGTTCACGGCCGATGATGCGGGAGGGAACTTTCGGTGAGCAGTACGGGGTCCACGGGATTTGTCGGCATCGTCTTGTCGGGCCTGCGCCTGCGCTGCCCGTCGTGCGGCGTGGAGCCCATGGGCGAGGGCCGTCGGCTGAAGGAGGCCTGCGGCCGCTGCGGCTGGCGGTTTTTCCGCCTGGGGGACGGCGACTGGCTCGTCACTTGGCTGGTGGCCTACACGGTGGCCGCGCTGGTGGTCATCATCGCCTGGCCCATCATTCACTTCACGACGAGCTTGTCTCTCATGGCTGAGATGATTGTTCTGGTCGGGCTGGGCGCCGCGACGGTGGCTCTGCTGTTTCCCAACTGCCAGGGCATGTCGGCGGCTATTCTGTACTTCCTGAGAGTGCGCTGGAAAGAGTAGCGCAGAGGCAGGCACGGAGCGAACAAGCAGAAAACCCGCCGGACGGCGGGTTTTCTTTGTTGGGCGACGGCGCCCCGAAAAGCAAAAAACCGCTCGGTTGAGCGGTTTTCCGTGTGCCTGGTGCCGAAGGAGGGATTTGAACCCACACGGGCGTGAAGCCCACTGCGCCCTGAACGCAGCGCGTCTGCCAGTTCCGCCACTTCGGCCTGCCGGCAAGAATTATAGTAGCAGACCCCCCGTCCGGTGTCAAGAGCCTTTGGCGCAACTCGTCGCGCCCGGGCGGATTCGCGGCCACGCGGCCATCACGGCGGGCAAAGCGGAAATTTTGCGGGCGGCCAGGAGCACCCGGCGCGCGCCGGATCCGTCGAGAGGAAAAAGCGAAGATTCTTTCCTCTGCCGGTCGGTACCGATAAAATGAAGACCCGTGGTGCGGCGCCCGGGAACCGCCGCGGCGTTCCTTAGCGCGGTGCCGTGCGTCGACTTCGTTCCGCTTTACGGAAAAATTCGAGCTCGCAACGAAATTCCCATCTCTTTCTCTAAGAAAACCCTGCATTGAGGAAACATCCCAAATCGTTGTGAAAATGACTCCGGACGCGGCCGGCAGCCGGAAGCTGTGTTTTTTCGCATTTTTAACTCACGATTGTCATAGAAAACCCACGTGAATACATTGATATTTTCTTGCAGAACGTCTTTCAATGGACTACACTCGTTAATGAGGAACTGCACCGCGCAACGTCCCCAAAGGGAAAAACAAGGAGGCCGGCCGCTTTTCTGCGTTTTCCCGCAAGGACTTGCAAGGGTTTGAGAAATCTTTCACTAACCTATTGACAAGGTCGCGCGGCGGCGGTTATAATGCATCTGAAAATGAGTTTTTTATGAAATATGTGGGTTTGCTCGAAGCAGATAAAAAAGATTTGAATCATCTTTCTCGTTGGATGGTACTTGAAGATACCTCCGATTGTTTATTACCTGGTTGTTCAAACCAAACGAAACTCGTTTGAACAAAATACAACCAAGCGGTAGAGGGAGGAATTTTGGTGACTCTCTTCAAGAAGGTTTCCAAGGTAACCGAGCTGTTGCAGCGGGAGGGCAATTCCGTCCAGTTTCAGGACGTGGCCACCACGCTGAGGGACGTCATGGAGGACACCAGCGTCTACATCGTCAGCCGCAAGGGCAAGCTGCTGGGCCACGCCCTGCCGGAAGGGTTCGAGACGACGCCCTTTGACGCCGAGTGGCTCGACACCGGCCGCATGCCCGAGGATCTGGCGACGGCGCTCCTGAAAGTGGGCGCGGTTTCCACGGGCCCCGAGGCCGAGCGCATCGTCGGCGAGAAGTACGCGTGCCTGGTGCCCATCGTGGGCGCCGCCCGCCGGGTCGGCACGCTGGTGCTGGTGCGCATGGACGGCGACTTCGACGAGAGCGAGCTGGTGCTGTTCGAGTTCGTCGCGACGGCCGTCGGCATGATCATCGCGGCCGCCATTGACGAGGCCGAGGAAGACGAGGCCGAGGAGAAGCGCATGGCCCGCTCGGCCATCCGCAGCCTGTCCTACTCCGAGGTGCTGGCCATGCAGCACATCTTCGACGAGCTGGACGGCGACGAAGGCCTGCTGGTGGCCAGCCGCATCGCGGACCAGGCCGGCATTACCCGCTCGGTCATCGTCAACGCGCTGCGCAAGCTGGCGTCGGCCAACGTCATCGAGTCGCGCTCTTTGGGCATGAAGGGTACGTACCTGCGCATTCTCAACCCCGAGATTCGCAAGGAGCTGGAGCGCCAGCGCTACCCGTACCCCAACGCTGACCTGTTGAAGCGTCAGGAGGCCTAAAGGCCGGCGCGGCATGGTATAATGTCGTCGTCCGGAACGATGGACAATGCCCTCTTCCATATAAGGAAGAGGGCTTTTTTAAAATGGGGTGATGCACGGTTTGACGGAGCCGAGAGAACGCGCGGTGCTGGTGGGACTGGACGACGATCTGGACGAGCTGGCCGAACTGGTGCACAGCGCCGGCGGCATCGTCGTCGGCCTGCTGGTGCAGCCCCTGGAGCGGCCCCGGGCCGCCTACTACATCGGCAAAGGCAAAGCCGAGGAAGTGAAAGAGCTGGTGTGGGAGCTGAGCGCCGACATCGTCGTCTTCGACGACGAGCTGACGCCCGCCCAGGCCCGCAACCTGGAGAAGCTGACGGGCGTGCGGGTCATCGACCGCACCCAGCTCATCCTGGACATTTTCGCCCAAAGAGCCCGCACGAAGGAAGGCAAGCTCCAGGTGGAGCTGGCCCAGCTGACGTACTTGCTGCCGCGCCTGGTGGGCGCGGGCGCGGAGCTGTCGCGGCTGGGCGGCGGCATCGGCACCCGCGGCCCCGGCGAAACCCAGCTGGAAGTGGACCGGCGGCGCATCCGCCGGCGCATTGCGGACATCCGCCGGGAGCTGGCCGAAGTGCGGCGCACCCGGGCGGTGCAGCGGCAAGGCCGCCGGCGCGCGGGGCTGCCCCTCATCGCCCTGGTGGGCTACACCAACGCGGGCAAGTCGACCTTGATGAACGCGCTGACCGACGCAGACGTGCACGCGCAGGACTTGCTGTTCGCCACGCTGGATCCGACCATCCGCAAAGTGGAGCTGGCCGGCGGGCGGGAGGCGCTGCTGGCGGACACGGTCGGTTTCATTCGCAAGCTGCCCCACCAGCTGGTGGCCGCGTTCCGGGCCACGCTGGAGGAAGTGGAGGACGCGGACGTTTTGCTGCACGTGGTGGACGCGGGCCGGCCCGACGGGGACCAGGAGATCGCGGCGGTGGAGGCCGTCCTGGACGAGCTGGGCGTCCTTGACAAACCGATGGTCACCGCGTTTAATAAGCTTGATTCGGCGGCCCGCCCGCGGGCCGTCCTGGAGCGGGCCCAGAGCACGCCCCGGGGCGTGGCGGTGTCCGCGCTGACCGGCGACGGCCTGGACGAGCTGCGGGCCATGCTGGCCGAGGCGCTGCCCGTCGCGTACGCGCGGCGCCGTTTCCGCATCCCCTACGACGCGGGGGCGGCGTTGGCCGCGCTGAAAGAGCAAGGCCGCGTCATCGAGCTGGAGTACGCCGAGGACGCGGTGCTGGTGGAGGCGGAAGTGGAGCCGAAGCTGGCCGGCCGCTTGAGGCGGTATGTGGTGGAGGGCGCCGGGCCGGGCGCGGCGGCCGCCCCGGACGGCGCGGCGTCGGCGTCCGCCGGAGCCCGGTCAACGACGGCCGCCGACGGCGGGGCCGCGGACGACTTCGGAGGGGGAGCGGAGTGAGTTTTTGGGACTCCCTGAAGGCTTGGTGGAACGGGCTGTTCGGCGGCAGCAAGTTTTTGTGCGACACGTGCAAGTACAACTACGGCAACGCGTGCTGGCGCGCCGAGCGGCCCAACGCGACGCGCTGCCCGGACTATCGCAGACGGTGAGGGGTGCGGGCGCTTGAGCGAACAGTTTTATTACGGAGGCCAGGCGGTCATCGAAGGCGTCATGATGCGGGGGCGGCAGGCCCTCGGCATCGCGGTGCGCCGCCCCGACGGCACGGTGACCGTGCGGGAGGAGCGGCTGCGCCCGTGGTCGGCCCGCTGGCCATTTTTGAAGTGGCCCGTGGTGCGGGGCGCGACGGCCTTGGTGGAGGCCATGGTCATCGGCGTCAAAGCCCTCAACTTTTCCGCCAGCGAGCAGATGGCGGAGGAAGAGGGCGAAGAGCTGGGCTTCAAAGAGCTGGCCGTCACCTTCGCCGTGGCGCTGCTGCTGACCGTCGGGCTCTTCGTCGTGCTGCCCGCCCTGATTATTCGCTTCATTCAAGACTACGTGGCGCACAACGTGCTGCTGAACTTCATCGAAGGCGCGATCAAGATCACGTTTTTCGCGCTGTACATCGTGGCCATCGCCCGCCTGGACGACATCAAGCGGGTGTTTCAGTACCACGGCGCGGAGCACAAAGCCATCAACTGCTACGAAGCGGGCCTGCCGCTGACGGTGGACAACGTGCGCCGGCAAAGCATCGTCCACACCCGCTGCGGCACCAACTTCATTTTGATCGTGCTGCTGCTCAGCGTGTTCGTGTTTTCGTTTTTCGGCCGCCCGCCTTTCCTGCTGCGGGTGCTGTACCACCTGGCGGTGCTGCCGCTGGTGGCCGGGCTGTCGTATGAAGTCATCCGGCACGCGGCCCGGGACGACGCGTTCTTCCTTATTAAGTGGCTGGCTACGCCGGGCCTGTGGATGCAGAAACTGACGACGCGCGCGCCCGACGACAGCCAGATCGAGGTGGCCATACGGGCGCTGCAGTGCGTGCTCGCGCGCGACGGCGTGCTGACCGAGGCGGACGCGGCCGGGCCGGCGCAGCAGGCGGCGCCCGCGGAGGAACCGGCGACGGAAGCCGCCAGGGCCGGCACGGGGGCGGGTGCGGCCCATGCTGGATAAGCTGGCCGAGCTGGAAAAGCGCTACGAGGAACTGACCCGGCGGCTCAGCGATCCGGAAGTCATCGGCGATCCGCAGGAGCTGGAAAAGACGGCCCGGGCCCACGCGGAGCTGGAGCCCGCGGTGCTGGCGTACCGGGAACTGCGGCGGGTGGAGGAAGAGCTGGAAGCCACCGGGGCCATGCTGGAGGAGCAGCTGGAGCCGGAGCTGCGGGAGCTGGCCAAAGACGAGCTGCAGAGCCTCAAGGAGCGGGCCGAGGAGCTGCGGGCGCAGCTGCGCCGGCTGCTGCTGCCCAAGGACCCTAACGACGACAAGAACATCATCGTCGAAATCCGGGCCGGCACGGGCGGTGAGGAGGCCGCGCTGTTTGCGGCCGACCTGTTCCGCATGTACTCCCGCTACGCGGAGGAGCGCCGCTGGCGGGTGGAGTTGCTCAGCAGCCACCCGACGGAGCTGGGCGGCTTCAAGGAAGTCATTTTTATGATTCACGGCAAAGGCGCGTACAGCCGCCTCAAGTACGAGAGCGGCGTGCACCGGGTGCAGCGGGTGCCCGAGACGGAGGCCCAGGGCCGCATCCACACGTCCACGGCCACCGTGGCGGTGCTGCCGGAGGCGGAGGAAGTGGACGTGGAGATTTCCCCCGAGGATCTGCGCATCGACGTGTTCCGCTCCGGCGGCAAAGGCGGGCAGAGCGTCAACACCACCGACTCGGCCGTCCGCATCACCCACCTGCCCACCGGCATCGTGGTGACGTGCCAGGACGAGCGGTCGCAGCTGCAGAACCGGGAGAAAGCCATGCGGGTGCTCCGGGCCCGCCTCCTGGACATGAAGCGGCGGGCCCGGGAAGAGGAGCTCGCGGCCGCGCGGCGCTCGCAGGTGGGCACCGGCGACCGCAGCGAGCGCATCCGCACGTACAACTTCCCGCAGGGACGCGTGACGGACCACCGCATCGGCCTGACGCTGTACAAGCTGAACGAGTTTCTCGACGGCGACTTGGACGAAGCCATCGACGCGCTGGCCGCGGCCGAGCAGGCCGAGCAGCTGGCGCAGATGGAGGCGGGCCGGTGAGCGCGCCGACCCGCCCGCAGGCGCTGGTGGACTACCTGCGGCTGGCCGCGGACTACTTGCAAAAGAGCGGCAGCGCCAGCCCCCGGCTGGACGCGGAGCTGCTTTTGGCCCACGTGCTGGGCATGGACCGGGTGGCGTTGTACGTCAATTTTGACCGGCCGCTGGTGCCCGGCGAGGTGGATCGGTACCGGGAACTGCTGCGGCAGCGGGCCCGGGGCACGCCCATCGCTTACATCCTGGGCTCGAAGCCCTTTTTGACGACCCGCGTGGCCGTGGGCCCGGGCGTGCTCATCCCGCGGCCCGAGACGGAGCTGCTGGTGGAAGCGGCCGCGGCCCGGCTCCGGGAGATGCCGGGGGAGGAGCTGCTGGCGGCCGACGTGGGCACGGGCTCGGGGGCCATCGCCATCGGCCTGGCGCTGCTGGAGCCCCGGGCCCGGGTGGCGGCGCTGGACATTTCCGCCGACGCGGTGCGCACAGCCCGGGCCAACGTGGAGCGCCACGGGCTGGAAAACCGCATCGAGGTCATGGAAGGCGACCTGCTGGCGCCGCTGGCCGAGCCGCCGCGGGCCCGCCGCTGGGCGGGCCGGCTGGACGCGGTGGTGTCCAACCCGCCGTACATCGCCACGCCGGAGCTGGCCACGCTGCCCCGGGACATTCGCGACTTCGAGCCCCGGGTGGCCCTGGACGGCGGGCCCGACGGCCTGGCCGTCTACCGGCGGCTCATTCCGCAGGCCGCGGCGCTGCTGCGGCCCGGCGGGCTCTTGGCCCTGGAGATCGGCTCGGACCAGGGCGAGGCGCTGCAGCGGCTGCTGGCCGCCGACGGCCGCTGGCGCAGCGTGGAGCTGCGCCGGGACTACGCGGGCCAGGACCGCATCGTGCTGGCGGAAAAGGAGACGACGACGGCGCCGTGAAGACGCGCGTGCTGAAAACCGATCCGCTGCGGCCCGACGCCGCGGTCATCGACGAGGCCGCCCGCATCATCGCCGCCGGCGGCCTCGTGGCGTTTCCTACGGAGACGGTGTACGGCCTGGGCGCGGACGCCCTGAACGGCCGGGCGGTGCGCGGGATTTTCGCGGCGAAAGGCCGGCCCGCCGACAATCCGCTCATCGTGCACGTGGCCGAGCCGGCGCAGCTGCCGGAGGTTGCGCAACACGTGCCCGAGGCGGTGGACGCGCTGGCGCGCCACTTTTGGCCCGGGCCTTTGACCGTCGTGGTGCCCAGGCGGCCGGAAGTGCCCGACGAGGTAACGGCGGGGCTGGACACGGTGGCGGTGCGGGTGCCGGACCACGCCGTGGCGCTGGCTCTCATTCGCCGCAGCGGCCGGCCTTTGGCCGCGCCCAGCGCCAACCGGTCGGGCCGGCCCAGTCCCACCGAGGCCCGGCACGTGTGGGAGGATTTGCAAGGCCGCATCGACCTCATCATCGACGGCGGACCCTGCGGCATCGGACTGGAGTCCACGGTGCTGGATTTGACCGCGTCGCGGCCGGTCATCTTGCGGCCGGGCGCGGTGACGCCGGAAGATTTGGCGCCCGTCATCGGGCCGGTGGACGTGGACCCCGGCGCCGAAGGCTTGGCCGGCGGCGAGCCGGGCGCCGGCGGGCCGGTGCGCTCGCCGGGCATGAAGTACCGCCACTACGCGCCGCGCACGCCGTGCGTCCTGTACGAAGGCCCGCCGGAAGCGGTGGCGGAAGCCGTGGCGGCGCGCCTGCCCGCAGAACCGGCCCGGGGCCGGCGGGTGGGCCTTCTGGCCACGGCCGAGTCCGCAGGGCGCTGGGAGGCCGACGCGGTGCGCATCGCCGGCGCCCGCTCGGCGCCCGAGACCATCGCCCGCAGCTTGTACCGCTGCCTGCGGGAGCTGGACGAAGCGGGTGTGGATCTCATCATCATGGAAGGCATTGAGCCCGCGGGCCTGGGCGCGGCCATTATGAACCGCATGCGGCGGGCCGCGGGCCACCGCACGGTGGCGGTGGGGCCGCGAGAACCGGCGGGGAGGGGCGGGCCCCGGGCTCGGCCGGCCCCTTTACACCCCCTGAGCCGCCCGCCGGTGCACCCGGGGTAGTTGCTGGGGGTGCCGTGTACATTA
>QGSR01000259.1 GCA_003387805.1 Bacillota bacterium
GGCGCGCCGCCAGACGATGCCCGTGTCCGCCGGCGCGGGCAAAAGCGTCATCCGGCACGGCCGCCCGCCGTGGAGGCCCACGCCGTCCATGCTCACCGCCGCGCCGATGGTCGTCTGCCGCTCCCCTTGCTCCGCCACGAAGCCCGCCCCTTTCCGGGGGACTGTTTCGCCTTCGGCGCGGCTTTCCCTGCGCCGGGCCGCGGCCCGGGCGGGGCGCGGGCGCGCCGCCGAGGCCGCCTAATGGACCAGCAGCTGCGCGTACCGGCGGCCGACGGCGGAGCGGGGCGCGGCGAACACGTCCCGGGGCCTCCCTTCTTCCACGATGCGGCCCGCGTCCATGAGGACCAGGCGGTCCGCTGCCCGCAGCGCGAAGCGCAGCTCGTGGGTGACGACCAGCATCGCGATGCGGCGCTCCCGGGCCAGCTCCTCCATGACGTCCAGCACCTCGCCCACCAGAATGGGATCCAGCGCCGCGGTGGGCTCGTCCCACAGCATCAGGCGCGGCTCTTGGGCCAGCGCCCGGGCGATGGCCACCCGCTGCTTCTGGCCGCCCGACAGCTGATCCGGGAACCGATCCGCCTCATCCTCCAGATGCACCCGGGTCAGGGCCAGCAGAGCGCGCTCCTCGGCCTCGCGCCGGGGCGTCCCGGCCATGACCAGCCCCAGGGCCACGTTGTCCAGCACGCTCAGCCGCCGGATCAGATGAAAATGCTGGAACACGAAGCCGATCTTCCGCCTCAGTTCCAGCAGCTCGTCCTCGTCCATGGCCAGGACCGAGCGGCCGTCGATCAAGACGTCGCCTCGGTCCGGCGTCGTCAGCCGGTTGATGCAGCGCAGCAAGGTGGACTTGCCGCAGCCGCTGGGCCCCATGACCACCACCGTCTCGCCCGCGGCCACCCGCAAGCTGACGCCCGCCAGCGCCTGCCGCCGGCCGTACGTTTTGTGCACGTCGATGACCCGGAGCACGGCGGCGCCCTCCCGTCACCGAAACCGGCGCCGGCGGCTGTTGAGCAGCGTCAGCAGGCCGGGCCGTCCCGCCGGCGCGACGATCTCCCGCATAATTTGCCCGCCCGACAGGCCCAGGGCCATGCCGGCCAAAATCTCGTCGTCGTCCACCGGGCTGATGCGCTCGGCCAGCGCCATGACCAAAAGGCCCAGCCCGGCGCCCAGCGCCGCCGCGGCCCCGGCGCCGACAAAGGGCAGCCCGCCGCCGCTCAGGGCGTACGTGCCGCCCACCACGGCCGCGCCCACGCCCGCGGCCAGCGCGGCCCGCCGCCGGCGCCCCGCGGCGAAGCGGCTCAGCGCGGCAAACACGGTCGCGTGGTCCAAAACGAGGGCCGCCAGCCCGGCCGCCACCGCCAGCAGGCCTGCCACCGCCCGCCGCACGTCAGCCAGAAGCTCCTCCGCCACACCCCGGGGGTTCGGGCGCACGAAGCCGGACCCCGAGGCGAACACGGCCGCTTCGTAGCCGAAGGCCTCCCTGAGCACGCGCGCGACGGCGCCGGGCGTCACCTCCTGGTCGGTCCACAGCTCCAGGACGCGCCCGGCCGCGGGTTCCTCGGGCAGCAGCTCCTCCAGCGCGTCCAGGGCCGCGGCCACGTCCTCGCGGGCCGCTTCCCGCAGCGGCGCGGCGTCTTGGGCCAGCGCCGCCAGCGCGGTCCGCAGCTGCTCCAGCTGCTCGCGCGGCGGCAGCTCCCCGGGCGCAGGCCCGGCGCCGTCCTCGCCGCCCACGGCCCGCACCAGGTTGGCCGCGAAAACGCGGATCAGCGCCTGGCGCACCGCGTCCGCGCCGCCCTCGCCCTGCACCGCCGCGCTGAGCCGCCGGCCCTGCTCCTCGGGCGTTTCCGTCAGGGCAAACGCCGGTTCCATCGCGTCCAGCACCCGCATCAGCGTTTCGGCCGCGTCCGCGGCCGCGGCGCCCGTTTCCGCCAGCCGCCGCCACACGGGCAAAAGCTCCCGCAGCCGCCGGGCCAGCGCTTCCCACGGCTCGCCGCCGCCGCTCCGGTCCGTGACGTCGCGCAGCGTCCGGGGCCGCAGCCCGTCGGCCAAAGCCCTCAGCGCGGCCTCTTCGTCCACGGCCGCGCCCGCGGCCCAGCGCACCTCCAGCACGTGCCGGCCCGCCAGCCGCTGCTGCAGCGCCTCGGTCACCGGCCGCCGGCGCTCGGCGCCGTCCAGAAGCAGCGTCACGCTGCCGCCGTGCCGCACCGCGGCCCGCACGCCGGGCCAGCTCGCGGCCTCCTGCGCCAGCATGTCCCGCACGCCCGGCCGCAAACCCGATACGGTGACGCCGGGCTCCAGCATCCACGCGTAGCCATTGAAGCCCGGCAGGCCGGCCAGCGACGCGGCCAGGCGCTCCAGCGTTGACTGGGTTTTCAGTTCGTCGGGCAGTGTGATGAAGAAGTTCGAGCTGCCCGCGACGGTCACGCCGGCCGACACCGCCGCACCGGGCCAGTCCGCCTCCAGCAGGCGGGCCAGCTCCGCGGCCGCGGCGTCGCGGGAGTGCTCGCGCACGTGGACGACCAGGTCGTACTGGCCTTCCTCGCCCAAAAGGCCCGTCACCGCCCGGCCCAGCGCCGCGTCCAGCGCGGCCGCGCCGGCCGCGGCGGCGCCGGCGCCCAAAATGACCGTCGCCACGATGACGGCGACGTAGTCTTTCCAAAAACCGGCCCGAAAGGGAGACATGCGGGGGCGGCCGCCTCCTGTCCGTGCTCCCGGGCTTGCGCCCGCAAGCCCGGCGCCCGCCCGTGCGGGCGGCCTCGCGCCCATCATAACACACGCGGCGGCCGGCCCGGCGGAGCAATTGCCGCCAGTTCATGCAGGTTTCGCCCGCGCCGGGCGCCGCCGGCGCCGCCCCCAGATCTTGGCTGCGGTCAGTTCTCCGGCCCCGGCAGCCGGGCCGAGCTGCGGCCCAAAGACACCAGCGCGTCGTCGCGGGTGTTGATGACGACGAACTCCGACTGGAACTCCCGCTCGCCGTCTTTCATGTCGACGCGGCCCCGCAGCACCAGCACGTCGTCGTCGTCCAAAAACGCGCCCAAAGTTTCGCCCACGGCGCGCCGCACCGCGTCGGGGCGCGCGGCCAGCTCCGCCTCGATGACGGACCGCAAATCCGCGTACCGCCCGTAGTACAGCTCGTCCGCGGTGCCGCTGGCCTCGCCGCGCGTGAAGCGCACGTTCCCGGTGGCGGTGGCCGCCTCGCTGTTCAAGTCCAGGCGCAGCACCTGGGACGTCAGGCTCAGCGCGTCCTCGCCTTCGTCCACCAGCTCCACGTCGCCTTGCATGCGGGCCGTGCCCGCCTCTTCGTCGTACTCCAGCTCATCGGTCCAGACGGTGCGGCTGCCGTGCTCCAGCCGGGTGCGGCCGATGACCCGCACCAGGTCGCGCCCGTCCACTTTGGCGATGAACATCACCGCGTCGCTGTC
>QGSR01000025.1 GCA_003387805.1 Bacillota bacterium
GATAAACACCGCATTCGGACCCCAAGCCGACCGCAAAATCCCGCTGACCATGGGGCCGGTGATGGCCGCAATGCCGATCATGGCGCCGATGCGGGCCATGTTGCGGCCCCGCTGGTCGGTCGCGCTCGCGTCAGCCGTCATCGCGAAAATGGCCGGCACGATGATGGAGCCGCCCAGCCCGTGAAACGCCCGGATGGCCAAGAGCTCCCCGGGCGTGCCGGCCGCGCCGTACAGAAAGACGGCCAGGCCGGCCCACAACAGGCCCACCACCAGCGGCAGCCGCCGCCCGAACTTGTCCAGGACAACGCCGGCCGCGATGTTGCCCAGCGTGTTGGTGACGCTGTAGATGCTGACGATCCACCCGGTCATCAGCGCTCCCGCGCCCAGCGAGGCCGCGTAGGGGGCGATCATCGGTATCTGGGTGAAGTTGTCGAAAAACGACATGAAAAGGATGAGGGTCAGCGTTCCGCTGGTGGACAGCAGTGCGAAGCGTTTGGCCACGTTGTGATCCCGTCGCTTTCATCAAGTGAGTTTGGCGGAGGCCGGGCCGAGATGACGCCCCGCGGCCGGCCTCCGGGTGCAGCTCCGGTCTCCGGACGAACCCGGGCGACGACCAACCCGGGTGATGACCAACCCGGGCGACGACCAACCCAGGCCATGACCAACCCGGGCCGGAACCAACTCGGGCCGGCAGAAACCCGGGCAAACCTGCGTCGAGCTTGCCGAGCCGTCGACATCAATTCTATCCAAACCTGTTCATTTCCTTCCATAACTAAGTCTGCCGGGCGCCGTTTTTTCGATTTTTCCCGCGCCCTCACCGGCGTGGCCAGCAGCGAGCGGCCGCGGGCGGAAGCGTGCCCGCACGCACGTCACCGTGACTTCCGAATATAGGGCGCTTCGGTTAAACTAGGGAGATGGAGGAGGTCACGGCATGAGCCATGAGACGCGCAAATCCGCCGTCCAAACGCTGGAGTGGCGGGACGGCGCTCTTTATTTGATCGACCAGCGGCAGCTGCCGCTGCGCTTCGAGACCGTCGTCTGCCGCACGGCCGAGGAAACGGCGGCGGCCATTCGCGACATGGTGGTCCGCGGCGCGCCGGCCATCGGCGCCGCGGCGGCGTACGGCATGGCCCTGGGCGCCCGGGACGCGGCCGCCCGCTTTGCCGACGATACGGCGGGCTTCCTGGACGAGATGGAGCGCATCGGCGCGCACCTGAAGCAGGCCCGCCCCACGGCCGTCAACTTGTTCTGGGCCGTGGACCGGGTGCTGGCGGTGCTGCGGGCCGCGGCGCAGGGCGGGGCCGGCGGGCACTCGCCCACGCCGGCGCCGCTGGCGGAACGGCTGCTGGAGGAAGCCCACCGCATTGCCGACGAAGACCGGCGCGTCAACTACGCCATCGGCCGCCACGGCGCGCCGCTGCTGGAGCCCGGCGGCGTGCTGCACCACTGCAACACCGGCGCGCTGGCCACCGTGGACTACGGCACCGCGCTGGGCGTCATCCGGGCCGCCCACGCGGCGGGCACGCCCATCCACGTGTACGCGTCCGAGACGCGGCCCTTTTTGCAGGGCGCCCGGCTGACCACGTGGGAGCTGCTGCAGGAAGGCATCCCTACGACGCTCATCACCGACAACATGGCGGCCCACGTCATGGCCAAGGGCATGGTCAAGAGCGTCATCGTGGGCGCGGACCGCGTCACGGCCAACGGCGACGTGGTCAACAAGATCGGCACCTACGGCCTGGCGGTGCTGGCCAAGGAGCACGGCATCCCGTTTTACGTGGCGGCGCCCGTGTCGACGCTGGATCTCAGCCTGAAGTCCGGCGACGAAGTCGTCATCGAGGAGCGCGACCCGCGCGAGGTGACCCACGTGCAGGGCCGGCGCATCGCGCCGGAAGGCGTGAACGTGTACAATCCGGCCTTTGACGTGACGCCGGCGCGCTACGTCACCGCCATCATCACCGAATACGGCGTCGTGCGGCCGCCCTACGAGGAAGGGCTGGCCGCCGTCGTGGCCATGGCAAAGAAGGAGGCGAATCGCGCGTGACCGTACGGACGCGGTACGCGCCGAGCCCTACCGGCTATCTGCACGTCGGCGGGGCGCGGACGGCACTGTTCAACTGGCTGTTTGCCCGCCATCACGGCGGCACCTTCGTCTTGCGCATCGAGGACACGGACCTGGAGCGCTCCTCGGAGGAGTCGACGCGGGCCATCATCGAGGATCTGAAATGGCTCGGCATTGACTGGGACGAGGGTCCCGAAGTGGGCGGCCCCTACGGCCCGTACTTCCAGAGCCAGCGGCTGGACATTTACAACAAGTACGTGGAGCAGCTTTTGGCCGAGGGCAAGGCGTACTACTGCTACTGCACGCCCGAGGAGCTGAAAGAGCGCCGGGAGGCCATGCTGGCCGAAGGCAAGGCGCCCATGTACGACCGCAAGTGCCTGCACCTCAGCGAGGAGGAGAGGCAGCGGCTGGCGGCCGAGCGGCCGGCGGTGGTGCGGTTTTTGTCGCCCGACGAAGGCGAGATTCGCTTCCACGACCACGTGCGGGGCGAAGTGGTGTTCGAAAACCGGCTGCTGGACGACCTGGTCATCCGCAAGTCCGACGGCTGGCCCACGTACAACTTCGCCGTGGTGGTGGACGACCACCTGATGCAGATTACCCACGTGATCCGCGGCGAGGACCACCTGACCAACACGGCGCGGCAGATCCAGCTTTATGAGGCGTTGGGCTGGGAGCTGCCGGAGTTTGCCCACGTGCCGCTGATTCTCGGGCCTGACCGCAGCCGGCTCAGCAAGCGCCACGGCGCCGTCGCGGTGGGCGCCTACCGCGAGCAGGGCGTCCTGCCCGAAACCATGATCAACTACCTGGCGCTGGTGGGCTGGGCCTACGACGACAAGACCGAGATCTTCAGCCGCGACGAGCTGATCAAGTACTTCACGCTGGAGAAGGTGGCCAAGCACGGCGCGGTCTTCGATCACCAGAAGCTGGAGTGGATGAACGGCGTGTACATCCGCAACACGCCGCTGCCGAAGCTGGCCGAGTACGCCCATCAGCGGCTGCACGCCGCGGGGCTGGCGCCCGCCCGGCTGGACGACGATCTGCGGGCCAGGCTGGAGCAGATGATGGAGCCGCTGCAGACCCGCATCCGCACGCTGGCGGACATCGTGCCCCAGACGTACTACTATTTCACGGACGAGCTGCAGTTCGACGAGAAAGCGGTGCGCAAGTTCCTGAGCCGCGACTACGTGCCGGAGCTGTACCAGCGGCTGGTGCGGGCGCTGTCCGAGCTGGACCCGTGGGAGCGCGAGGGCATCGAGGCAATTTTCCACGGCATCGCCGAAGCCGACGGCCGCAAACTGGGCGACGTCATCCAGCCCGCCCGGGTGGCGCTGACGGGCACGTCGGTGAGCCCGCCCATCCACGACGTCATTTACCTGCTGGGACGGGAGAAGACGGTGGCGCGGCTGCAGGCCGCGGTGGCCCGGGCCGAGGCCGCGGCCCAGGCCAAGGCCGAGGGCTGAGCCCGCGCCGCGGGCCGCGGGGCGGGCCTGCCCGGCCGGCGCCGGGCGGCGCCCGCCGCCGAAGCCGAAAGGAAAAACGCCGGTTCCCTACGGAACCGGCGTTTTTGTTTGGCTGGGAGACTAGGATTCGAACCTAGACTACCAGGGCCAGAACCTGGCGGGCTGCCGTTACCCCATCTCCCAGCGGCATCGGCTTTCATATTACCACAGGTCGGCGCCAAAATCAACAGGGTGAATGCGCCGGCGGCGGCAGCCGCCGCCGGCGCCCCGGGCCGCGCTGGCGCCCGGCCCGCCTTACGCCTTGAGACCCAAGAGCTCCCGGGTGAAGCGGGGCAGGGCGAAGGCCGCCGCGTGGATTTCCGGCGTGTAGTAGCGTGTCTCGATGGGCGGCATCTCATCCAGCGGGATGCGCGGCGTACGCGGATCGATGCCCTTGGTGCCCATGGTGAAGCTCCACTGGCCCAGGGAATAGATGGGCACCGACGTCAGGAACAAGTACGCGTGGCCGTCGAAGGCGTTGCCGATGGCTTTCACCACGTCCCGCACCACTTCCGGCGTCAGCCACGGCGACTCGGTCTGTGCGACCATGACGCCGTCGTCTTTCAGCGCGCCCGCCACGTCGCGGTAAAACGCCTCCGTAAACAGGCCCACCGCCGGCCCCAGCGGATCCGACGAGTCCACGATGACCACGTCGTACTGGCCGCGCACGGTTTTCACGTACTCCAGGCCGTCGGTGACCTTAATCGTGACGCGGGGATCGTCCAGCCCGTGGCTGAGCTCGGGAAGGTACTGCTTGCACAGCTCGATGACGCGCCCGTCGATCTCCACCAAGTCCACGTGCTCTACGGTGTCGTGCTTCAGCACTTCCCGCACGGTGCCGCCGTCGCCGCCGCCGATGACCAGCACCCGCCGCGGATTCGGGTGCGCAAACAGCGGCACGTGGGCGATCATTTCGTGGTAGAAAAACTCATCCTCCACGGTCGTCTGCACGATGCCGTCCAGCACCAGCATGCGGCCGAAGGTGGGCGTGTCCAGAATGGCGATGTCCTGATATTTGGATCGCTCCCGGTGCAGCACGCTGTTGACCCGGAAGCCGATGAACGTGTCTTTGTTTTCGACTTCCCGAAACCACAGTTCCAAATACGATCCCTCCTGCTTCTTGTATATAATGCCGCCGGGCCGGCCGGGGGCGCGCCAACGCGGCGCCCTCGCGGCGGGAGCGGCCTGCCGTTCGCGCAGAAAAAAAGACCCTGCGATGCAGGGTCCTGTCTGGTACCCCCAAGGGGATTCGAACCCCTGTCTCATGGCTGAGAACCATGCATCCTAGGCCGCTAGACGATGGGGGCACGCATCTGTGGCCTCGACGCAAGTCATATTCTAGCACACGGTTTTTGTTTTGTAAAGGGGTGGCCGGCAGGTCAGCGGCGGGCGGCCAGGGCCCGGGCCGACGGATGCCGCCACACCATCAGGAACGCATCCACTTGATTCCAAAACTGCTCGGGGCCCAGGGCGGCCTCGGTGGTGTCGTACGTGTTGGGCAGGCCGATGCCGCCGCCGCCGATGGTCAGCAGCCCCGCCTCCTCCATGGCCGCCGTCAGCAGCGGCACGTGGCGGGGCTCCACGGCCAGGCCGGTGCGCTCGGACAGCCAGGCGGCGATGGTTTTGTGGGTGGCCGCCAGCTCGCGGCGGCCCGCGGCTTTGCGCTCGTTGATGAGATCGAGAAAGCCCATGACCAGCGTTTCGGTGACGGCGTCCACCGGCGGTTGGCTCATGTTTCTCACCGTTCGTTCAGGCGGATTGGGGCGCCGGCGCTGCCGCCGGCGGGCACGAAACGAGCCCGGGCCGACGGCCGGCCAAGGCGGCCATCGGTCCACGGGCTCGCATTACGCCGCCACGGGTCCGCGATCCTGCCGCGGCCCGGCGATTACTGGCCTTGATCCAGCGAGTAGGCCAGCTGGCCGTCGAAGAGGTAGAGGTTGTCCAGCTTGACCCACTCCAGGCCCGCGTTTTCCAGCCGCTCCAGCAGCGCGCGGATGCCGGCCCGGGTGGCCGTGCCCGGCTCGCGGGCCTCGAAGCGGCAGCGCCAGTTGTCGGACAGGAACGTCTCCGGGAAACCTTCCGGGTACACCTTGACGCCGCGGTTGGAGATGACCGTCAGCTTGAACTCGGGGCCGGCCAGCTCCTCCAGCTTCTTGCCCAGCTCCTCCGGCGAGAGCTCGGTGTTGTACATGTACACGTCCACGCCGTTGAGCTCGCGCTTGGGATTGTAGCTCTTGCTGAGGGTCAGCGGCATGGGCTTCTGCAGCGGGCCGCCTTCGCCGCCCACGGTGTTCTTGCCGTAGTCGACGGCCTTCAGTTGCTGCGGCTTTTCGCCCAGCCGCTGGACGACGGCCTCGGCGAACTCCTTGGTGCCCACCGACGGCCCGCCGCGGGCGATGTCGTACGTGTGCACGCCGTCCTCGATGGTCTTCAGCCAGGCGTTGTGCACCAGCGTCGCGGTTTCGTTCAGACCGATGTGCACCAGCATCATGATGGCGCCGTGCAGCAGGCCCGACGGGTTGGCCAGGTTTTGCCCGGCCCGGCGCGGCGCGCTGCCGTGGATGGCCTCGAACATGGCCGCGTGGTCGCCGATGTTGGCCGAGCCGGCCAGGCCCACGCTGCCCGCGATCTGCGCGGTGATGTCCGAGCCGATGTCGCCGTACAGGTTGGGCATGAGGATGACGTCAAAGTTCTCGGGCGTGTCGGCCATCTTGGCCATGCCGATGTCGACGATCCAGTGCTCCGCCTCGATGTCCGGGTATTCTTTGGCCACTTCGCGGAAAATTTCGTGGAACAGGCCGTCGGACATCTTCATGATGTTGTCCTTGGTGAAGGCCGTGACCTTCTTGCGGCCGTACTGCCGCGCGTACTCGAACGCAAAACGGGCGATGCGCTCCGAGCCCGGCCGGCTGATAATTTTCAGGCTCTGCACCACGTCGGGGGTTTGCTGATGCTCGATGCCCGCGTACAAGTCTTCCTCGTTCTCGCGGATGATAACCACGTCCATGCCCGGATGCTTGGTGGGCACGAAGGGGTGGTACGATACCGCCGGACGCACGTTGGCGTACAGGCCCAGCGTCTTGCGGGTCGTCACGTTCAGGCTCTTGAAGCCGCCGCCCTGGGGCGTGGTGATGGGCGCTTTGAGGAACACTTTCGTGCGGCGCAGCGATTCCCACGCGTCATCGGTGATGCCCGCCGAGTGGCCGGCCAGGTACACCTTTTCGCCGATCTCGATGAACTCCGGCTCG
The DNA here is from genome assembly GCA_003387805.1 of Bacillota bacterium. Classification (GTDB taxonomy): domain Bacteria; phylum Bacillota; class Limnochordia; order Limnochordales; family ZCTH02-B6; genus CALJUZ01. Next base: position 6,810 of record QGSR01000025.1, read on the forward strand.
ATGGGCGCGCCCGCCTCCAGGATGATGTGCAGCGTCGCGTCCATGATCTCCGGTCCGATGCCGTCGCCTCGCGCTACCGTAATCGGGATCTTGCCTGACATGCCGTGACTCCTTTCACCGAGCTTTTCGTGAATTGTGCGATGCTTGTGCACCGTCCCCAATATATCATTCGGCGGAGGATGTTGCCAGGGTAAGACGTCCCGAGCCCATCGCACAATATGGCGCAGAGGGGGGCTTTTCCGTGCGGTTGACGTGGGAGAAAATCCGCCGCAGCCTGGGCATTCCCGACGGCGACGCCGACATGGAGACCGGCGCGCTGGGCGCCCGCCCGGAGGGCGCGTGGGAAACGGGCGCCACCGACGGCGTCGACCCGCAGGCCTTCGTAGACGACGGCGTGCACGTGACGCCCATGCCCGTCACCGGCGGGGAGCGGGTGACGGTGGCCTACGACGGCCTGCTGGCCCGGCAGGGCGCCGGGCGGGTGTATTTGCACTACGGCTACGGCCCGGGCCCGTGGTCCGTCATCAGCGACGTGCCCATGGAGAAGGTGGGCGACCGCTTCGAGGCGACGTTCGAAGTGGCCCACGACGGGCTCTTGGAGTTTTGCTTCCGGGACGACGCGGGCAACTGGGACAACAACAACGGCCGCAACTGGAGCTGCATCATCCACGACGGGCAGCGGACGCCCTAGGCTCGGGCCCGCGGCCGCCCGGCGGAACCGGCGCGCCGCCCGGCCGGCCCGTCACGCTGCCCGGAAGGCCCGTCACACTGCCCGGCCGGCCCGTCACGCCGGCGCGGGCTCGGCCCGCACGTACAGGAAAAACGTTTCCCACGTGATGGCGCTCATAACGACGCGCAGGCGCCACTCGCGGTTTTCGAAGATGACGTGGCGGTCGTGGACGAGCTTTTGCATGAGCAGGTGGTCGATGTCGGTGACGGGCTGCCCGATGACGTGATCCTGCACCAGGTCGCGCACGAAGCGGCGCAGGTGCAGCGCGGCGCGCTCGTCGCCGCCGAAGTCCACCAGCTCCACCACCACGTCTTTCGCCTGCAGGCGGCCGGCGGGCTGCTGCAGCAGGCGCTCGTAGCGTTCCTCCACGTCCGACAGGCGGTCCTGGAGCCGCTCGTTTTCGATGGACAGCGCCTCGATGCGGGCGCCGTACTGCAGCGTCGCGCCCAACGCTCCGGCCAGAAGCCCGAGCAACAGCGCCGCCGCGGCGCCGGCCAGCCCGCGCCGGGTCCACGCCACGAACCGGATCAATCGGGGCGCCCTCCGGTGACCGTCATGACCAGCCAGTAGCCGGCCTGCGACCCGAGAAATCCCGCCAAAATCACGCCCAGCTGGCGCACCAGGTGGACGGCTTCGCCGCCGAACAGGCCCGAGTCCAAAGCCCGCAGCGTCGGCATGGTGCCGCCGATGACGACGACGATGGCCCACAGCTTGACGTCGCCGGCCAGGGCCTGCATGCGGTAGAAGGGCGACTCGGGGTAGAACAGCGCGGCCAGCCCGCCGATGAAGGAGCCGCCCACGATGACGCCCAAGGCCGTGAGGAACGGCAGCAGCAGCCCCTTGACGATTTCGCTGTACATCCCCACACCTCCGCCGCGCCCACCGAATCACTATAAAATAATGAAGGCGATTATGACCGCCGGCGAGAATTTACGGCCAAAGCGGACCGCGGCGGGAGGCCGGAGATGAGCGGCGGCTTCGTCCATCTGCACACGCATTCGCATTTCAGCCTGCTGGACGGCGCGGCGTCGCCCGAAGCCTTGGTGCGGCGGGCGGCCCAGCTGGGCATGCCCGCGCTGGCCCTCACCGACCACGACGCGATGTTCGGCGCCGTGCGCTTTTACCGGGCGGCCCGGGAAGCGGGCGTGCACCCGGTCATCGGGCTGGAGCTGACCGTCGGGCCCGGCGCGCACCACGTGACGCTGCTGGCGGAAAACAACCCGGCCCCCCCCGCTTTGTCCCCCTGCCCCCCGCCCCCCATGCGCCCGCCGCCGTCGGGCGGCCCGCCCCCCGCCGGCGGTCGGCCGGCGGCCCCGGGCCGGCCGGTGCCGCTGGAGCTGCTGTGGGAGGCGGGCGACGGCCTGATCGTCCTGAGCGGGTGCCGCCGCGGCATCATCCCCGCCCTCCTCCGCGCGGGCCGCCGCGACGACGCCCGGCGGGAGGCGGTGCGCTTTCTCGAACGGTTCGGCCCGGAGCGCTTTTTCATCGAACTGCAGGACCACGGCCTGCCCGGCCAGGCCGAGCTGAACCGGGCCCTGGCGGAGCTCGCGGACGAGCTGGGGCTGGGCGTCGTGGCCACCAACAACGTGCACTACGCGGCGCGGGGCGACGCGGAGGCCCACGACGCCCTGCTGGCTCTGGGCGCGGGAGCGAGGCTGGACGATCCGGACCGGCTCCGTTTTGGCTCCGCCGAGTTTTACATGAAGTCGCCCGGCGAGATGCAGCGGCTGTTTCGGGAGCGGCCCGACGCTCTGGAAAATACGGTGCGCATCGCGCAGCGGTGCCGCGTCGAGCTGGAGCTGGGCCGCGTCCGCCTGCCCAAGTTCAGGCCCGCCGGCGCGGAGGGCGGGAGCCGAGGCGCGGGGCCGGAGGCGTCGGCATCGGCCGGTCCCGGCGGCGGCACGGGTCCCGGGGCAGCGGATCGGATCTTGGCGGAACGGGCCTGGGCCGGCGCCCGGAGCCGGTTCGGCGGACGGATCCCCGCCGCGGCCGAAGAGCGCCTGCGCCACGAGCTGGACGTCATCGCCGGCATGGGCATGGCGGATTACTTCCTGCTGGTGGCCGACATCGTGCAGCGGGCCCGGGAGCTGGGCATTCCCGTGGGTCCCGGGCGGGGCTCGGCCGCGGGCAGCCTGGTGGCGTACAGCCTGCACATCACGGACGTGGACCCGCTGCAGTACGGGCTGGTCTTCGAGCGCTTCCTGAACCCGCAGCGGCTGCAAATGCCCGACATCGACGTGGACGTGTGCGACACCCGGCGAGACGAGCTGCTGCGGGAGGTGCGGGAGCGGTACGGGCGAGAGCGGGTGGCCCACATCGCGGCCTTCGGCACGCTGGCGGCCCGGGCGGCCTTGCGGGACATGGGGCGGGTGCTGGACGTGCCCGCGGCCACGGTGGACCGCGCGGCCCGCATGGTGCCCGCCGAGCCGGGCATGACGCTGGCCGAGGCCCAGCGCCGCTTTCCCGCGCTGCAGCGGCTGCGGGCCGAGAACGAGCGGACCGAGCGCTGGTTTCGGCTGGCCGAGGCGGTGGAGGGCACGCCGCGGCACTTGTCGGTGCACGCCGCGGGCATCGTCATCGGCGACGGCCCGCTGGCCGGCCGACTGCCCCTGGTCGCGGCCGAAGACGGCGCCGTCGTGACGCAGTATCCTATGGAAGACGTGGAAGCCTTGGGCTTCCTGAAAATGGACATCCTGGGCCTGCGCACGCTGACGGTGGTGGACCAGGCCAAGAAGCTGGCGGCCGCGGCGGGCCGCGCCGTGCCCGACCCGCTGCCGCTGGACGACGAAGCGGTGTATGCGGCCCTCAACCGCTTCGGCACCGAAGGCGTGTTCCAGCTGGAGACGCCCATGTTTCAGCGGCTGGCGGAGCGGCTGCGGCCGGACCGGTTTTCCGATCTGGTGGCGCTGGTGGCCTTGGGCCGGCCGGGACCCGGCGAGCGGGTGGACGATTTCATCCGGCGGCGCCACGGGCGGCAGCGGGTGGTGTACCACCATCCGCTGCTGGAGCCTATTTTGGAGGAAACGTACGGCGTCATCGTCTACCAGGAGCAGGTGATGCGCATCGCGGTGGACGTGGCCGGCTACTCGCCGGCCGAGGCCGACTTGTTCCGCCGGGCCATCTCGGCCAAAAGCGCCGAGGCGCTGCAGTCCCAAAGGGAGCGGTTCGTGGCGGGCGCCGAGGCCAACGGCGTGCCGGCGGGCGTGGCCGGCCGCATTTTCGACGAGCTGGCCGCCTTCGCCGGCTACGGCTTCAACAAGAGCCACTCGGTGGCCTACGCGCTGCTGTCGTACGAGACCGCGTATTTGCGTACCCATTACCCCGCGGAATTTTTCGCCGCGCTCATGTCGTCGTGGAAGCACAATCCGCAGCGCCTGGCCCGCTACGCCGCGGCGGCCCGGCGCATGGGCGTGCGGGTGCTGCCGCCGGACGTCAACACCAGTCCCGCCGGCTTCGGCGTCGTGGACGGCGCGGTGGCCTTCGGCCTCGAGGGCGTCCGTCACGTGGGCCGGGCCGCGGCCGAGGCCATCGTGGCCGCCCGGGCCGACGGCCCGTTTCGGTCCTTCGCCGACCTGGTGCGGCGCCTGCCCGGTGGGATCGCCCGTCGGCGCCTGTTCGAAAGCCTGATCGAAGCCGGCGCGTGCGACAGCCTCGGAGAAAGCCGCGAGGCCATGCTGCGGGCGGCGGCGGGCCAAGGCGGCCCGCCGGGCGCCGGCGCCGTGGGCCAGACGTCGCTGTTTCAAGGAATCCGCGCACGTTCCGACAGTTCTGATACAATAGAGAGTGCCGCGCCGCTCGTCATCGATGCGGGGGCCGAGGCGGCGGCGCACTTTCCGGCGCTGAAACGCCTGCTGGCGGCCTATCCGGGCCCGGTGCCCGTGGTGCTGCGGGTGGACACCGGCGACGCCTTGAGGTGGGTAAAGGAGACGGGCCGGGGGGGGGCGCGGCCGCGGGAGCTGATGCAGAACCCCACGGAGGAGGTGGGGGGGGCCCGGCTGGGGCGGGTCCGGCCCCGGGGGGGGCGCCGGCGCCGGGCTTCCGGTTCCGGGACCGCCGCTCCGGCGCCGGCCCGGCGGGCGGGGCCGCAGTCCGGGCCCGCCTACGAGGGGTGATCCAGTGAAAGACGAGGTCTTGCGGCTGTTTGCGGAGCGGGGCGTGACCGTCAACGACATCGCGGTCATCGTCCATCATTTGCAAAATCCGCACATGCCCGACCTGACTATGGAAGAATGCGTCGAAAGCATCCACCGCGTGCTGGAGAAGCGGGAAGTGCAGCACGCGGTCTTGACCGGCATCGCGCTGGACATTTTGGCGGAAAAGGACTTGCTGCCGGAGCCGCTCTTGTCCATCGTCAAGCGGGACGAGCCGCTGTACGGCGTGGACGAGATTTTGGCGCTGGCGGTGACCAACGTGTACGGCTCCGTCGGCCTGACCAGCTTCGGCTACCTGGACAAGCGCAAGCTGGGCGTCATCAAGCGGCTCAACAGCCACGAGCAGGGCCGCGTGCACACCTTCCTGGACGACATGGTGGCCGCGGTGGCCGCGGCCGCGGCGGCCCGCATCGCCCACCAGCGCAAGGTGCAGGCCGAGGACCGGCCGATGCTGGAGGACAATTCGGATCTGTATCCGCGGGGTGAGCAGGCGCCGCCGGCGCAGGCGGCGTCCCGGTAAAGGCCGGGCCTCTCGCGGCGCCGCGAGGGTCCGGGCCTGCCGCGCCGGCCGCTGCGGCCCGGCGGCCGTCCGCCGGGCCGTCAAGTTGACCGCCGAAAACCAGCGGGATATAATTGGCACGAAAATTTGCGGCCCGCGCGCACGCTGGTTGGAGGGCTGTTGCGTTGCACGACGATGCCATCGGCGGCGACTTTGTCGTCATTAAGGCGCTCCAAGACGGGGTCACGATCATCGGGCTGACCAGGGGCGAGCAAACCCGCTTTCACCACAGCGAGAAGCTGGACAAAGGCGAAGTGATGCTCGCGCAGTTTACGGCGCACACGTCGGCCATCAAGATTCGCGGCCGGGCCGAGATCATCACGAAGCACGGCCGGGTCGAATCGGGCGACTGATCTCGGCGTGCGCAGCGAAGGCGGTAGCGTATAGTGGCGATGTTCAAAGACTTGTTCCGGTCGAAGCAGAGGCAGCGGTACGCCAAGGTCAAGCCGCCGGGCGAAACCAAGCCGGACGCCGGCGCCGC
>QGSR01000026.1 GCA_003387805.1 Bacillota bacterium
CCCCATGGCCGACACCACGGCCACCACGTGCAGCCCTTCCGCCAGCGCCTCGCGAATGCGCGCCGTGACGTTTCGCCGAGCCGCCGGCGTCACCACCGACGTTCCGCCGAACTTTTGCACGACGATGCGCACGGCCCCACCTCCCGCCGGGCTTTTCCCCCGTTGGTCCTCACCGCGGCCGGCCGCGCTCCGCCAGCAGCTCCGCGATCTGAAGCGCGTTCAGCGCGGCGCCTTTGCGAATCTGATCGCCCACGACCCACAAGTTCAGTCCGCGCTCGATGGAAGGATCTTTCCGGATGCGGCCCACGAATACCTCGTCCTTGCCCGACGCGTCCAGCGGCATCGGATAGCGCTGCGCCTCGGGCTCGTCCACCACGGCGACGCCCGGCGCCGCGGCCAAAAGCTCCCGCGCCCGCTCGGGCGTCAGGGGCGCGCGGGTTTGCACGTTGATGCTTTCCGCGTGGCTGCGCAGCACCGGCACCCGCACCGTCGTCGCGCTGACGCCGACCGTGTCGTCGTCCCACACTTTGCGGGTTTCCCGCACCATTTTCCACTCTTCTTTGGTGTAGCCGTCGTCGTCGAAGACGTCCACTTGCGGGATGACGTTGAACAAAATCGGGTAATGCCTGGGCTGCCCGGCCACGGGCAGCCGCCGGGCCGTCAGGGGCTTTCCGGACTGATAGTCCTCCACTTGCCGCAGCAGCTCCTGCATGGCCGCCGCGCCCGCCCCCGACACCGCCTGGTACGTCGACACGACGATGCGCTCGATGCCGGCCTCCCGGTACAGCGGGTTCAAGGCCACCAGCATAATGATGGTGGAGCAGTTCGGGTTGGCAATGACACCGTGGTGACGCAGCGCGGCGTCCGGGTTGACCTCCGGCACCACCAGAGGCACGTCCGGATCCAGGCGGAAGGCGCTGGTGTTGTCGATGACGACCGCGCCGGCCTCCACCGCCGCCCGCACCCACTGCCGGCTGACCGAGCCGCCGGCGCTGAAAAAGGCCACGTCGACGCCCCGGAAGGCCTCCTCGGACACGGCCTGCACGACCACGTCTTCTTCGCCGAAGCGGACGGTTTTGCCGGCGCTGCGCGGCGAGGCCAAAAGCCGCAGTTCTCCCACGGGAAAGTTCCGCTCGCGCAAAAGCTGCAGCAGTTCGGCGCCGACGGCTCCCGTCGCGCCCAGGACCGCGATGTTGAGCAGTTTCACGTCGCTTCCTCCAATGCCGGCCGCGGCCGGCGCGGCCCCGTTACCGCACGGGCCGCAGATTTCGCTGGATCAGCATGGGCTGGAGCTGCCGTCCCTCCAGCGCCGCGGCCACCGTGTCCACGATGAGGCGAAACTCCGCGACGCACGAGGTCGGCTTCTCGTCCGGGTTGTCCTGGCCGAAGGGCACGAAATAAATGTGCTTTCGCATCAAGAGCAAGGCCAGGTTCATCGCGTTGCCGCCCAAAATGTCGTTGCTGGACACGGCGACCACGACGGGCCGCTGGTTGCGCAGCGTCCCTTTGGCCGCCATCAGCACGGGCCCGTCCGTAAACGCGTTGGCCAGCCGGGCCAGCGTGTTGCCCGTGCACGGCGCGATGACGAACGCGTCAAACGTCTTTTTCTGGCCCGTCGGCTCCGCGTCCACGATGGAGTCGATGGGCTCATGTCCCGTCAGCTCCGTCAGCCGCTCCCGCAGCATCCGGGCCGCGGTGAAGCGGGTGTCGGTGGTGCGCACCGTTTCCGATACGACCGGCACCACCGCGGCTCCTTCGTCGCGCAGGCGCGCAATTTCCGGCAGCACTTCATCGTAGCTGCAATGGCTTCCCGAAATGCCGATTCCGATGGTTTTGCCGCGCAGCCGCACGGTGCATCGCCCCGATCCCTCTGCGGTTTCGTACACGGGACGGGGACGTCAAAGCCGCTCCAGCTCGGCCCGGATCAGGGCGGGCAAATACGCCGCCAGAATCCGGCCCGCGGTGACCGGCGCCGTCTTTCCCGGGAGGCCCCGGGCCAGCATCGCCGTGCGGCCCAGCCGGCGGGCCGCCTCGAAGTTGGTGCCGCCCGGCGGGGACGCGATGTCGACGATGAGCACGTCCTCGCGCGTCGCCGCCAGCACCGCGGCCGTCAGCACCACCGCCGGCACCGTGTTGAAGATGACGTGCCGGTCCGCCACGGCCTCGGCCAGCTTCGACCACGGCCAGGGCGTCAGGCCCATCGCGGCGATTCTCGCCCGGTCCGCCGCGCGGCGGGCGACGACGCCCACGTCCGCGCCCATGGCGTCCAGCAAACGGGCCAGCGTGGTGCCGCAGCGCCCGAAGCCCAAAACCAGGGCTTTGGACCCGTGGATGGTGACGGGCAGCCTTTCCATCGCGAGCCGGACCGCGCCCTCGGCCGTGGGCACCGAGTTGGCGACGGCGATCTCGTCCACCGACGCCAGCTCCACCACCCGCACGCCGCGGGCCGCCGCCGCGGCGGCCAAGGCCGGCGGCAGCGCGCCGATGAAGAGCGGCCGTTTGGGCCCGATGGCCGACAGCAGGCGCCCGTCCAGCCGAATCCGCGTGTCCGGATCCAGCGGCGTCGGCAGCCGGCCTTGCCCGTCGGCGCCGCTCATGGGCGCGATGACCGCCCGCGCCATTTCCACCGCGGCCGCCGGGTCCGACAGCCGCTCGGCCGGCACGCCGTCCGTCGGCAATCCTACCACGCGCAGGCGGGCGCCACCTGCCGCCAGGGCGCGCATGAGCTCCACTTCGCGCTGGTCGCCGCCCAGCAGCGCCAAGGGACATCCGTCCAGCAGGGAAGCCACCCCCGTTGCGGCTCTGCGCCGAGCCGGACCGTTTCCGCCGCATCCCGCGTACGGAGGCAGTATATGATCCGGCCGGGGGCGGCGTGAGCCGGCGGCGGCCGCCGGCGCGGCGCCGGCCGTCAGCCCTCGGGAAAAAGCAAATCTTCCAGGCGGTGCACGCCCCGCAGCCCGCCGACGCGGCGCACCGCCAGCAGCACGCCCGGCATGAACGCCCTCCGGTCCACCGTGTCGTGGCGAATGCGAAGCGCTTCGCCGTCGGACCCGAAAATAACCTCCTGGGGGGCTCCGTGGCCCGGCGGCGCCGCGTGGGGGATGCGCACGCCCGCGTGCAGCCCGCCTCGGGCGCCCGGCGCCAGCTCCAGCCGGTTTTCCGAGGACACGGACGCGGCGGGCCGCACCGTGGCGATGGCTTCCGCGGTGCGCATCGCGGTGCCCGAAGGCGCATCGTGCTTCCCTTCATGATGAAACTCGACGATTTCTGCGTGAGGAAACCAGCGGGCCGCCTCGCGGGCGAACCGCGCCATAAGCACCGCACCCAGCGAGAAATTCGGCTCGATGACGAGACCCACGCCGCGGCGCCGGGCTTCCTCGTCCACCTGCCCCACGTCGTCCGCCGTCAGGCCCGTCGTACCCACGACCATGGGAATGCCCGCGGCCAGCCCGATGCGGATGTGGTCCAGCACCGCCTCGGGCACGGTGAAGTCCACCAGTACCGTGGGCCGGACCCGTTCGATGACGGCGGCCAGGTCGTCGCTTCGGCCGGCGCCGCCGACAAACTCCATGTCGTCCGCCGCGGAAACCGCCTCCACCACGGCTCGTCCCATGCGTCCGGAGGCGCCCGCCACCACTACGCGATGCTTTGTCATCGCCTTGCGCCCCATTTCACCGGCCCGCCGGGCGTCGGCTCCGCCGGTGCGCGGCCTCGGCACGCCGGTTCGGCGCGTTCCGTCCGCGCTCCTGGTTTGACAATTTCCGGCAGGGTCGGCAAACAACGCAAGGCGGTTAGCCTCATGCGCGGCCAACCGCCTGACCTTGCGTTCATTGTGCTACAGCCCGCGTCCGATGTCAAGCCGGAAGGGGTTTACCGGCCGCCGTGGGTTTCCACCTCGTCGGCGCCCGCCTCGTTCATCAGGCGCGCGGCTTCCTCTGCCCGTTCGTCGTCGGCTTCGACGATGCACAATATGCGCCCCTGCTTCACGTCCTCCTCGTACTGCCGGCCCCGGTCCTCGGGAATGCCGAGGTCCAACAGGCCGCCGCCGATGCCGCCGGCGACGGCCCCGGACAGCGTGGCCGCGATGGGACCGGCCGCCAGGATGGGCCCGACGCCCGGAATGGCCAGGGCGCCCACGCCCGCCATCAAGCCGCCCAAAGCCCCGATGCCGCTGCCCCAGGCGGCGCCGTCGGCGATGTTGTCCATCCCCATGCCCCCGCCGCCGCCTCCGCCGTCGCGGTCGTCTCTGGCGACGATGGAGATTTCGTCGTCGGTGAAGCCTTCCTCGTGCAGCGCCTCCACCGCCTGCTCGGCCTCACGGCCCGAGCTGAAAACGCCGATGGTCGTGGCCACCACGTGATCCCCCTCGAGACGAGTATTTGGAGTCCCGCGTAGTATCCCCGACCGCTGCGGCGCTATGCAGCGCGGTCCGGTCCGCCGCCCGGACCGCCTCCCGGTCCACCGCCGTGCTGAGATCCACGATAATCAGATCCACGCCGATTTTGCGGATGCCGTGCCAAGGGATCTCCAGCTCCCGCCGGCTCCAAAACCCGCCCCGGGCCGGAATGACGATGGCCGCCACCCGCCCCTCGGCCGTGTCGATGATGAGATCGGTGTCGTTGACGACGCCGAGGCGAATGCCCTGGTCGATGTCGATAATTTCCTTGCCCGCCAGGTCGCTGTAGCGCACGGGCCCACGGCTCCTCCCCGGCGGAAGCGGCCGTGCGCGCCGCCTTTCCGCGCCCGTCAGTGTCCCTTATCCAGCGTATGCGCCGGGGCCCGGCCTAGAAGTCCGGAAGTCCCCGCGTCTAGAAGACGACGCGCACGCCCGCGGCCCAACCCGGAGGCCGGTTCCAGCCCACGTCCAGGCGGCCCTGATCCGGCTCCATCCACTGCAGCCACACCTGACCGAAACCGGGCACGTCGCGGGTGACCGACGCGTGGAACCAGCTGACGACGCCGCGATCCGAGTACGTGCGCTGCTTGACCACCAAGGCCGCGCTCCACGGGGCGTCGGGCGTCCACCGCCACTCCAGGCGCCAGCCGGGCAGCCGATCGTCCGCGGACAGCCGCACCCGCCACGCGCCGTCGTCCCACGTCATGGACGCGCGCCGCCTGGGCGCGCCGCCGGCCGGGACGGTCAGCGAAAGGGATTGCTCGAAGCGGCGGTCCGGATTCGTCAAGGTGAACGTGACGCCGTGCTCGGCAGCCGCGCCGTCCACCCAGGCCGTCTCCGCATCCACCCGCCAGCCCCAGCGGCCCCAGGACATGGAGGAAAATCCGGCCTCCAGCACCGCGTAGTCCGGGGCGTTCACGGGCAGCCGGCGCTGGGCGTAGACGCTCAGCAAGCGGCCGGTGGCCGGCCGCCACTGCCAGCGGCCTTCCGCCGCCGCGGCGCCCCGGCGAAACGGGTAGTCTGACGCGGCCAGCGACCGGAAGCCCGGCGACGTGTCGTGCAGCAGCAGCCAGACGCGGTGACGGCCGAAGGACGTCTCCGTCCGCACGAAGGCGGCCCGCTCGCTGACCTGGCTGAAGCCGGACGCCCCCGAAACTTCGACGCCCGTCTGCCGGGCCGCTCCCCAGCGCCACCGCCACCGGCCCGCGGACCACTCGCCGTCCAAGGCGACGAACTCATGCCTCAGGCGGCTCGTTCCGTACGCCAGGGCCGTCAGCCGCACGGCGGGCTCGAAGGGAGCCTGAACCTGTCCGTACAGCAGCGGTCCGCTCGCACCCCGCAGCGGCACCGCGCTGACGTACTGAACCACGGCCGGAACGGGACCGTCCCAGCCCGCGGCCACCGCGGCCGACGTCGGAGCGTGCACCGACCCGTGGACGAGCCGGAACGGGTCGTCCGACGAGCGGTGCCTTTCATGAAGGTACACGTTCAGTGAGAAGGAAGCGCGCGTCAGCGACACCACCGCGCCCCAGGAGGACGGCCCGCCTTGGGGCAGCGTGTGCCGCAGCGAGACCGAACCGGCGCCCGGCACGCCGTGCGCTTCGGAAAGGTCTGCAGAATGTCCGCCCGCGGACGGGGCGGTTTTCTCTAGAAAGAGGAAAAGCGGCAAATGCAGCCGCTGCTCGACGGCGGCGGCCCAATCGTCCGTCCGGACGGACACGCTGGCTTCATACTCCGCCTGCTGCGCGAGGGCCGCCGACGCCCACGCCGCGACGATGACCAGCGGGCCGACGACGCCCGCGAGAAACCGGCGCACACCCGTCACCTCTCCGGCCCAGGGGACGGTCGGCACGTGTGTCCACCATGCTAGCAAGGACGCCGCCGCGTGTCAACGTCCGACGCCCGTGGAGCCGAACCCGCCTTCGCCCCGCTCCGACGGCGGCAGCTCGTCGGTCTCCTCCCACGTCACCGCCACCACCGGCACCACCACCAGCTGCGCGACGCGGTCGCCGTCCCGGACGACGAAGGGCTCGCGGCCGCTGTTTTGCAGCGCGACTTTGATTTCGCCCCGGTAGTCGCTGTCAACGACCCCTACGCCGTTGGCCAGCGAGATGCCGTGGCGGGACGCGAGGCCGCTGCGGGCGAAGATGAGCGCAACCAGGTGCGGCCCGGGCAGGGCGATGGCGATGCCCGTCGGCACCAGGGCCCGCTGGCCCGGCAAAAGCTCCAGCGGCTCATCCAACGCCGCGGTCAGATCCATGCCCGCCGCGCCGGGCGTTTCGTAGGCCGGCAGCGGCCTTTCGCCCCCGCCCCGCAGGCGCTTGACTTTCACCGCGGCCGCAAGGCGCGCCAGCTGTGCCTTCATATTAGCCCATCGCCTCCCTGGCCGCCTCCCGCCGGCGCCCCGCCGCGGCCGCCCGGCGCACCGGCGCCGGCTTTTCCGCGGCCACGGGCCCCAGCATGACGACCGACAGCCGCTCGGGGGCGAACAGCTCGTCGGCCAGCGCCCGCACGTCCTGGACGGATACCCGCTCGATCCGGTCGATGAGCTCGCCCGGGCTCAGATACGGTTCCCGCCACAGCTCGGCGCCGGCCAGCCGCCCGACGCGGGTCGCGGTGTTTTCCAGCGCCAGCATCAGGCTGCCCTTCGCGTGTTCCCGGGCCCGGTCCACGTCTTCCTCCCGGATGCCGCCCGCGGCCATCTCGCCCAGCTCGCGCCCGATGACTTCCAGCACTTCTTCGACCCGCTCGGGCCGGGTGGCGGCGTAGACGCCGAAGACGCCCGTTTCGGTGTACGAGGCGACAAACGAATACGTCGAGTAAACGAGACCCCGGTTTTCACGCAGCTGCTGGAACAGGCGCGAGCTCATGCCGCCGCCGACGATGGTGTCCAATAGGTGCATCGCGAAGCGCCGCGGGTCGGCCCGGCGCAGACCGGGCCCGCCGACGCAGACGTGAACCTGTTCCGTGTCCTTCTCCACCGCCACCCGCCCCGGGGTATACGCCAAGGGCCGCGTGACGCGCCGCGGCGGCTCGGGACCGCTCATGCCGCCGAACAGCCGCGCCGCTTCGTCCACCAGCCGCCCGTGGTCCACGCTGCCCGCCGCGGCGATGACCAGGTTGGCGGGCGTGTAGTGCCGCCCCACGAAGCGGAGAATATCCTCCCTGGTATGCCCCGCCACGGACTCGCGCGTGCCCAGGATGGGACGGGCCAGCGGGTGCCCGGCGAAGACGTGGGCGTCGAACAGCTCGTGCACCAGGTCCTCGGGCATATCCTCGGCCATGCTGATTTCTTCGAGAACGACCTCTTTTTCGCGCGCGAGCTCCTCCTCGGCGAAGGTGGAGTTGATCAGCATGTCCGCCAGCAGATCCAGCGCCACGGGCATGTGTTCGTCCAGAACCCGGGCGTAGTACGCGGTGGCTTCCTTGGTCGTATACGCGTCCAGCATGCCGCCCGTCGCGTCAATGGTCTCGGCGATGACCCGGGCCGAACGCCGGGTGGTCCCTTTAAACATCATGTGTTCGATGAGATGCGCGAGACCGCCCTGCCCGGCGGTCTCGTCCCGTGAGCCCACGGCCGCCCACACGCCGACGCTGACGGACCGAACGCCCGCGACACGGTCGCTCAGCACGCGAATCCCGTTGGGCAGGGTCGTCTTTTTCGGCACGGCTTCGCCCCCTATGCCACGTTCACCATCCCATTATAGCCGCCGGTCCGGGCGCGCCGCAACGAGGGGCCGGAAATGCTTGCCCGCCGGCGGAGAGTCCTGCCTCCGGAGCCGGATGTTGACGAAAGGAGGCCCGGCCAGCGGCTAGAAGGCTTGAGGGAACGCCTATCGCTTCTAGCTATTACGGGAGGATTCCATGTCGGCTCAAACGTTGCTGCTGATCCTTCTGACCGTCATCATCGGCTTCGGCTCGGCGCTGGCCCCGGGCGGCCCGCCGCCGGGCCCGGCCCCGGGCGCCGGGGAACATGCACCGGCCCCGGTCGGGCCCCGGGCCGTCCTGGCCGTGGTCACCGGCGACGCGGCGCCGCTGTACGCCGCGGCCGACGCCGGCCACGCCGCGGGGCAACTGGCGAAGGAAGATCCCCTCATTGTCCTTGAGGACGCGGGCTCCCGCCTTCGGGTCCGCACGGCGGACGGCCGCGAAGGCTACGTGCCGCGCCCGCTGGTGCGTCTTCTGACCGCGCCGCCCGTGCCTGAAAACTTCCGGGTGCTGGGCTACTACATGAACGATCCGGACGGGGCGTCCCGGCGGTCCCTGGAACAGAACAAGGACACGCTGACGGACGTGGCGCCCTGGACCTGGGGCGTCACGGCCCGGGGCGAGCTGGTGACGGTTTATTTCGACGAGCGGCGGCTGGGCGAGCTGCTTTCCTGGGCGGGACGCAACGGACTGAAGACCCAGGCGCTGGTGCACAACTTCAATCCGGCCAAAGGGGCCTTCGACCCCGAACTGGCCGACGCGCTGCTGTCGAACGCCGCCGCGCGGCGCGCGGCGGTGCAAAATATCGTCGACACGGCGGCGCGCTGGGGACTGAGCGGCGTTCACGTCGACTTCGAAGGCGTGCCCGCGGCGCGCCGGGACGACTTGACGTCGTTCATGGCCGAGCTGGCCCGCCGCGCGCACGAGCACGGACTGGAAGTCAGCATGGCGGTGCCGGCCAAGACCGCGGCCGCCGCGTCGGCCCTTTGGTCGGCGGCGTACGACTACCGCGCGTTGGCCGAATACGTGGACTTTCTCATGATCATGGCGTACGATCAGCACTGGCGGGGCGGCGCGCCGGGACCCGTCGCGGCCCTGCCGTGGGTGCGCGACGTCATCGAGTACGCGCTGGACCCCGAAGGCGGCGCCGTGCCGCCTGACAAGCTGTTGCTAGGCGTGCCCGTGTACGGCTACGACTGGCCCGCGGGCGGCGGGTGGGCCGACGCGGTCACCTACGCGCAAACCATGGCCCGTCTCGGGGCACTGCAGGCGCACGGCGCCGGGGTCACCGTCCGCTGGCATCCCGGCCACCGTTCTCCGTTTTTCACCTACTCCGGACGGACCGTGTGGTATGAAAACGCCCACAGCGCCGCCTATAAACTGCTGCTGGCCGCCGAATACGGCCTGGGCGGCGTCGCCTTCTGGCGCCTGGGGCAAGAGGATCCGCACCTTTGGGACGTCCTGCGCCGCGCCGTGCGCTGAGACCGGCGCTCCAGGAGGGCGCCCACCGGGACCACGCGCCAGCCGCGCGCGGTCAGTTCCTCCAGAATGGACGGCAAGGCGGCCAGCGTCGGCTCCGTCGGATGCATGAGCACGATGGCGCCCGGCTGCACGTGGGGCACCACGCGCCGCACGATGACCTCCGGGGCGGGCCGCCGCCAGTCCACCGTGTCGATGGTCCACATGACGGTCCAGTGGCCCGTGCCGGCGGCGATGCGGGCGATGCGCGCGTCCACCTCGCCGTAGGGCGGCGCGTACAGCTTGGTCTCCACGCCGGTCAGCTCCTTTAGCCGCTGCCGGGCGAGGACGATGTGGTCTCGCAGCGCCGCGTCGTCCAGCGCCTTCGGGTGGTCGTGCCGCCAGCCGTGGTTGCCCAGTTCGTGGCCGGCCCGAACCAGGCCTCGAACGAGTTCCGGCTCCAGCTCGGCGAAACGGGCCGTCGGAAAAAAGGTCACCCGCGCGCCGTACCGGTCCAGCACGGCCAGCATGTCAGGCAGCAGTTCCCCGCCCCAGTCCAGGTTGACGGCGAAAGCCACCAGCTGCTCGTCCACGGGCACCCGGTAGACGGGCGTGTCGGCCCGCAGCGGCGCCGCCTCCGCAGGCGGTCCCGCGGCCGCGGGCGTCGCGCTGCCCGGAGCAACGTTCCCAAGGACGCCCGGAACAGCGGCAGGCAGGACGTCGGGCAACAGGCCCAGGCCGGCCGCCAGCGCGGCCAGCAAGACCGCCGCCAGCGCCGCCGAGCCCACCCGCCGCGCGGGGACGTGAATGGCGACAAAGGCCGGCCCTTTCCGCAAACGGCAGCACCTCTCACGGAAACGTATGCCGGAGATGCGGTCGCGTATGCGGCGGGCCGGGTCAGCGTCTCGTCAGGCGCGCGCAGCGCCGTCTCCGGGCGGGGCCGCGGGCGGCAGCCAGCGCCGCACCGCCTCGGCCAGCGAGCGCGCGTCGGTCTGCAGCCGCGTGCATGCGGGGAGGGCGTCCAGGAAGCGGCGGCCGTAGCCCCGCTGGTGAACCCGGATGTCGGCGATGATGACGGCGCCCCGGTCCGACTTGGTGCGAATGAGCCGCCCGAAGCCCTGCCGGAAGCGCATGACGGCCCGCGGCAGAGCGTAGTCGTTGAAGGCGTCGCCTCCCCGCTGCGCCACGGCCTCGGCCCGGGCCTTTTCCACGGGGTCCGTGGGCACGCGAAACGGCAGGCGGCAGATGACGACCAGCGACAAGGCCGGGCCCGGCACGTCTACGCCTTCCCAGAAGCTGTCGGTGCCGAAGAGCACGGGCCGAAGGGCGCGGCGAAAGCGCTGCAGAAGGCGCGTGCGGGAGCCGTCGCCTTGCTTCAGCACCGTCATTCCTTGGGCGCTCAAAGGGGCGGCCAGCACGCCGTAGGCCGCTTCCAGGGACCGGTAGGACGTAAACAGCACGAAAGCCCGCCCGGCGCTGGCCTGCAGCCAAAGCCCGAGCGCGTTGGCCAGCGCGCCGTCAAAGGCCGGATCGTCGGGCGCGGGCAAGTCGGCCGGCAGTCCCAGCAGCACTTGCGCGGAGTAGTTGAAGGGCGACGGGATGCGCTGCTCGACGGCGACGGCAGGCCAGCCGGCCAGGCCGGTGCGGCTTTTGAAGTAGTCGAACTCGTCGCCCGCGGACAGCGTGGCGGACGTAAACACCGCGGTCTTGACGTGCCGCAGCAGGGAGTCCTGCAGCAGCGTGCCCACTTCCACCGGTGCGGAGCGCAGGGCGTACTCCTCCCGCCGCCCTCCGGCCCGCTCCAGCCAGTATACGAACCGGCCGTCGGCGGCCTCGGCCAGGTCCACCAAGTCGGCCGCGGCGTCCACGGCCCGGCGGCCCAGCGCCTCGGCTTCCCGGGCGAGAATTTCCGCCTCCTGGTCTCCCGGCCGCCAGCGCCGCACCGCTTCCGACAACGCCTGAAGGGCGAGGCCCAGCTGTTCCAGGCCGTCGGTGGTGCGCGACCACCCGGCCGGCTCCAGCTGTCCCGGCGACAGCTCCACGTGGCCCTCGCCGCGCCCGCGGCCGTCCGCCCCGTCGGCCGCCCGGGCGGCGGCCGTCAAGTAGGCAAACAGGCCGTCCGCGGCCTGCTGCCCCGCGGCGGCCCACCCCGGCACGGCCTGCAGCCGCCGCACCACCTGTCCGGCATCCTGGCCGGCGGGCCGGCCGGCGATGAAATGCTGCAGCCTCTCCAGCAGGCGGCCGCGGCCGGTTATCCGGGACAGCAGCCGCCGCACGCGCGTGCGGCTGAAGCGCGCGCCGAAGTGTTCGGTCACCACGTCCTCCAGGTGATGGGCTTCGTCGAAGATGACGTGCTCATAGCCCGGCAGGACGCTGATGTCGGTTTCCCAGCCCAGCTGGGCCCGGACGGCTGCGTCCGCGCACACGAGGTGATGGTTGGCGATGATGATGTCGGCCTCCTGGGCCCGGCGGCGGGCGCGGAAGAAGTAGCACCGCTCGTAAAAGGGACACGAGTGGCGCACGCACGTATCGCTTTCGGCGTGAATTTCGTCCCAGAGGGCGTCGTCGACGGTCAGCGGCAAATCGTCCCGGGAGCCCGAGTGAGAGTCGTCTTCGGCCCACTCCTTCAGCCTCCGGGCCGCCTCCCGCTCCGCGGGGAAAAGCGACATCTGGCCGTTCAGCGCCTGCTCCAGCCGCAGCAGGCAGACGTAATTGGTCCAGCCTTTGAGCACGGCCGCCCTAAAGGGCGCGTGGCGGGCCAGCGCCTCCTGCACCAGCGGCACGTCTTTGCGAAGCAGCTGTTCCTGCAGATTGATGGTGTTGGTGGACACGACGATGCGGGTGCGTTTGGCCCGGGCCGCGGCGGCGGCCGGGACCAAATACGCCAGCGACTTGCCGGTGCCCGTGCCGGCTTCCAGCAGCGCCACGCCGCCTTCCGCCAGGACCCGGGCCACCGCCTCGGCCATCTGCAGCTGCTGAGGGCGAACTTCGAACCCGGGCATGCGCCGGGCCACCGGACCGCCGGGCTCCAGCCACGCCGCAGCCTGCCGGATGCGAAGTTCCTGGGCATTGTCTTCCGTTCGCTCGGTCAATCCCGCCGCCTCCGCCGATCAGTTCGGCGCGGCGGCGGTGCCTCCTTCAGCGCCGCC
>QGSR01000260.1 GCA_003387805.1 Bacillota bacterium
GGTTTGCTCGCGCTGCGCCTCGCTGCGGCGAAACGGGCGGCCCGCTCGCTGGAGCGACCCGGTGACGGACGGCGACGTCTGGGAGATCCTTCAAGACGAGCCGGTGACCGTGCGCCGCGTTTTGCAGCACCTCGGCATCGTCGCCGAACGCCGCCTGCACATCATCCTCAACGGAGAGAAAACTTCGGTCCCGCTTCCCGGGGACATCCGCGTGAACGGGGCGTCCGCCGACGCGGGGGCCCTCGTGAAGCCCGGCGACAGCATCATTGTCATGAATTCCGGGCCGGCGGCCTTATACCAAATCCTCCCTCACGCGGGCGTAACCCCGGAGGATGCGGGCGCCGGGGGCCGCCTGGTCATGCAGGTCCAAGGCCGGCCCGCCGCCTTCACGACCCCCGTCAACGACGGCGATGAAGTCGTCATCCGCTACGAACAGTAGTGCGTGTACCAGTAGTGCGTGTACGCAGGCCTGCGGCGCCCGCGTTCCGCCGGGACGCCACAGGGGGCGGCGAGAGCGTCCGCGGCAGTGAACGACCCGCCTGTGGGTCCAACATCGCTGTTGCCGGGCGGAAAATGGGTCAACCTCAAGTCGTTCGACCCACTAGCGGGTTGCTTCGGCTCAGGCCGCCCGACCCGCTGCAACCCGTCGCGTTTCCAGAACCTTCCTCACGAAGCGGCACGGGCCAAAACACCGTCGCAGAGCCGATTTCCGCCCTCTTTTCGAGAGTCATCCTGCGAGGGGGCGTGCCGCCACCGTGATGAGCAACGCCGGCCGTCGCGGCTTCCCACGTCGACGTCGGCGAGCAGCCCACCAGTGGGTCGAAATCCCCGACCCACGATTGAAAAACGGGTCGACTTCTCGTTTTTCGCCCCATTAGCGGGTCCCTCGGCGGTGGGCCAGCCCTACCACACGAATGCGCGACACCGCTGTCGGCATCCAAGATTTGCCTGCAACAAGGATACAAGTCAAAACGCCGGTGTAGAGCTTGTTTTCGACACCGCCCCCAAGTCCCGGTGGTCGCGCCCATGACCGTCCTGTCAACGCCGGACGCGCACAGCCTCGGCTCGACACGATCACGGCCACTTACGGCCCACCAACAGGTCGAAGTTTCCCCAAGACCGGCGGAAAATAGGCCAAACGTACGTTTTTCGCCCCACCAGTGGGTCGGTCAAGCCCGGACCCGCCTGCCGGCACGGATGCACCCTGACGCGCCGAGCGCATAGACCTTCCCTCTGGATGGAACTGCGGACAAAACATCGTCGCAGACGGGCTTTCCGACACCGCAAGCAATGGCACCGGCGTTTCCGCCGACCGCGCTCCTCGTGGTCCGCGCCGGCCGGCACGGCTGGTACCAACCCTAGCGATTCTCGACCCGCCATCGGGTCAAACTTCCCGGGCACCGGGTGTAAAATGGGTCGTCCTCGAGTCCTGCGACCCGTCAGCGGGCCTGACCGCCCCTCGCCGACGCCACCGCCACTTCCGGACGCCTCCGGGACCGTGACGGCGCCGTCACCGCTGAAACTGCCGGCACCGCCGAGGCCACCGACACCGCCCGCACCGCCGACACCGCCCGCACCGCCGGCACCGCCGAGGCCGTCGACACCGCCGAGGCGAGCGGCACCACGGACGCCGCGGGCACCTCCGACACTCGCCGCGGCCGCCGCCCCGCCATCGTCACGAACACTCCGACGTCGCCACCAAATGAAAAATCCCGACGGCTTCAACGGCCGCCGGACCCCGACGCCGTTACGGGATACAAAAAACCCGCCGCCTCGGCCGGCGGTGGGCCCGGACGCCGTTACGAAATACAAAAAACCCTCCTTGGCCGGCGGCGGGCTCCTCAATGCCCAAGCCTGGTCCTACGCCGTCCCGACCCGGTATCCGTCCGGCAGCCGCCGGAACGCCTCGTCGAACTCGTCGCGAACCGACAGGAAAATATCCACCAGTTCAGGGTCAAAGTGCTTCCCCGCCTGGCTTTCGATGTACGCCACCGCGTCCGCATGGCTCCAGGGCTCCTTGTAAGGCCGCCGCGAGCGAAGCGCGTCGTACACGTCCGCGATGGCCACCAGCCGTGCTTCAATGGGGATGTCACGCTCGGCTAAACCGTCCGGATAGCCGGAGCCGTCCCACTTCTCATGGTGGCTGCCGGCGATGGCCACGGCCGTGTCCAAGAACAGCGAGGGCGGCGTAGACGAGCTTCCCCGCAAGAACGTCGACTGCAGCAGGTCGCGCCCGGCGATGGTGTGGGTTTTCACGATATCGAACTCCTGAGGCGTCAGCGGCCCGGGCTTCTGCAGCAAACTCTGCGGGATGGCCAGCTTGCCCACGTCGTGCAAAATGGACGCCAGCGTCACCGCCGAGCGAAACTCGTAGGACTGAAACTCCTCCACGCCCCGGGAAGCCGCCGCCAGCACCAGCAGCTGCGTGAAATCCCGCACCCGGTCCAGATGCTCCGTGGAATCGCCGTCGTGGAGCTGGGCCGCCTTGGCCAGCGCGTACGCCAGCGCCTCCTTCGTGAACACGTCCTCGAACACGGCCAGCGACGGCATCTTCGTCTCGTCGTGCGCGCCGGCCGTCACGTTGCGGGCGATGCCCACGTACCCCGTCAGCCGGCCGCTGCGGTCCAGGATGCGCGTGATGCTGAGGTACGACACCCACTCTTTGCCGCTGCGGTGCCGGTTGACCACCTGCCCTGACCACGAGCCGGTTTCGTTGAGGCTGGCCCACATCTCCTCGTACACCTTCAGCGGCGTCTTGCCCGCGGCGATGAAGCCCGGCGTCTTGCCCAGCCACTCACTCATCGTATAGCCCGTCATGCGCTCGTAAGCCGGGTTGACGTAGATGACCCGCAAATCCGCGTCGGTCATCAGCACGCCGTCGGCCGACGTGTTGAGCCAGCCGTTGAGAAAGCCTCGGGGCACCCGGCCCTGCGCCGGATCGGTTTCCGTGGACAAGGTGAGCTTGAGCCGGTCGCGCTTGCGCGCAAAGGTGTTTTGCTCAGCCGACGACACCAGCGTTTTCAGGTCCGTTCCGTGCCGGGGCCACAGCGCCGTGCCCACGGTGAGGTAAGGCCGGGGATGCGCATGGGCCGCGGCGAACTCGTCGAAGCGCCGCAGCACTCCCAGCCGCAGCCGGGCCGCGTCGTCGGACGTCGCGTCAGGAATCAGCGCGACGAAGCAGTCCGCGCCGACCCGCCCGGTCACGGCCTCCTCGCCCACGACGCGGCGCACGATGCGCGCCGCGTCCCGCAGCAGCTCGTGGCCCGCCGTCCGCCCGCCCCGGTCCACGATGGTGCGGAAATTCTCCACGTCGACGTAAAGCACCGCGCCCCGCGTGCCCCGGCCCAGCTGCTCCCAGCGCCGCTCCAGGCCCCCCCCCGCCAAAAGGTCCG
>QGSR01000261.1 GCA_003387805.1 Bacillota bacterium
CCCCCACAGCACACCGTTGAGGAGCCGGGACCGGGCCGGGCCCCCCCCCCAGCAACCCGAAGCCCACGCCGGTTCAGGGGGCGGCGGGACCCGCCGCGAACCAAACACGAAGTCCGCGGCGGCGGGCGGGGCGGGCCCGCTCAGGGCCCGCCCGGCGGGGGTGAGTGGGGGCCCGCCCTGCCGTGTCCGGCGCCGGCCGGCATCACCGGCCGATGCCCGACTGAATCGCGATGGCCTGCGCGGCGTTGGCCGCGGCCTGGCTGTTGCGGGTGGCCAAGAAGATCTCCATGGCCGTGGCGAAGTCGTTCATGAACTGCTCATTGGCCGTCACGCCGTGGGCCAGGCTGCCGACGATGACATTGGTCTGCCAGTCGCGGGCCGCGCTCTGCCCGTACGCGTCGTACTTGGACAAGTCGCTGTCCAGGCGCGGCGCGATGGAGCCCTTCAGCGGGTTGAAGATGTCCTGCGCCTCGCGGCTGCCGATCCAGCGCAGCCAGGCGATGACGCCGTCGCGGTTGGGCGCGCCCACGGGCAGGCCGAACGCGTCGGACAGCATCATGAAGATGCCTTCGGTGCCCGGCGAAGCCGCCCAGCCGAAGCCGGTTCCCGGCTCCAGGCCCAGCGTGGTGGACATGTAGCCCGCCGCCCAGTCGCCCATGATGTTGAAGGCGGCGTCGCCGTTAACCACCATGTCCGTGGCCTGCTGCCAGGACAGCGACGCGGCGTCGGCGTTGGTGTACTGCAAAATCTCACCGAACAGGTCCCACACCGCCACCGCTTCCGGATCGGTAAAGGCCAGTTCGCCCGTCCAAAGCGCCGACCACTTTTCCGGACCGAGCACCGCCAGCGCCACGCTCTCCCATAGGTGCGTGGCCGTCCAGTTTTCGCCCAGGGACAGCGGGATGATGCCCTGCGCCTGCAGCACGGGCGCGATCTCCAAGAACTCGTCCCACGTCTTCGGCACGCTTACG
Organism: Bacillota bacterium; assembly: GCA_003387805.1. GTDB lineage: Bacteria > Bacillota > Limnochordia > Limnochordales > ZCTH02-B6 > CALJUZ01. Next base: position 972 of record QGSR01000261.1, read on the forward strand.
CCCCAGCGCTCCAGGTTGGCGGGGATGTACCACAGGACGTTGGACCGGTGAATGTTGACCGGCACCGACCAGACACCCTCGTCCGTACTGGACAGCTCGATGAGCGCCGCCGGGAACACGTCGTACCAGCCTTCTTCCTCAAACAGCCAGTCCAGGTTCTCCATGCGGCGGGCGATGACCCACGTGCCGATGAGCTCCTGGCCCGCGTGCACCTGGAACGTGCTCGGAGGGTCGCCGCCCAGCATGCGGGTCTTCAGCACGGCCTTGGCGTTGACGCCCGCGCCGCCGGTGACGGTCGCGTTGTTGATGCGAACGCCCGGATTTTGCCTCTCAAACTCGGCGATGATGGCTTCCAGCGCCGGGCCTTCGTCGCCCGCCCACCAGGAGAAGATTTCCACTTCACCCGAAACCTGGCCGAGCGCGGCACCGGCCCCCGTCAGCAGCAGCACCAGCACCAAACTCGCGGACAACCAAAGCGACCGACGGTTCATCTCGTGGAGCACCTCCATGTCTTGAGGTTGGAATGATCGGCGGCCGGCTCCGGGACGCCGGCGTCCCCGCCGAGGCCGCCCGGCAACACACCATCACGGCAACGCAAAAAGCGAGAGGGCCCTGCTGACGTTCACGGCTGCCTCAAAGACCAAAACCGCTGTCCGCGCCTCACCTCCCGCCCACCGATCCAACAGCGCCGTCCACGACGGACCAAGTCAGACCAAAGTAACCTCCACGCCCGCTTTGCGGACGCGTTCGATCTCCTCGGGATCGGCGCCGTCATCGGTGATGAGCCGGTCCACCTCCGACAACGGCACCACGTGGGCCGCGGCCACGTTGCCGATCTTGCTGCTGTCAGCCACGACCACCACTTCCTTGGCCGCCCGAACCATGGCCTGCTTGACCTCGGCCTCGGGCAAGTTGGCATTGGTCACGCCGTGCTCGGCGGAAACGCCGTTGCACCCGAGGAACAGCAAGTCGGCGTTGATCTTCGAAATGAGCAGCGTCCCCAGCGGGTTCACCAGCGAATGCTGCATGTAGCGCACGGTGCCGCCTGTCACCATGACGGTGACGTTGGTGCACCGCTCCAGCTCCACGGCGATGTTGAGAGCGCTGGTGCAGACGACCAAATTTTCCAAATCCGGCAGGCGGCGGGCAATTTCCGTCGTCGTGGTGCCCACGTCCAGCAGCACCAGCTGCCCCGAGCGGATGAGCTTCACCGCCGCCTCCGCGATGCGCCCCTTTTCCGCCCGAAAATGAGCCTCCTGCTCCCGAAACGAGCGCTCGTAGCGAGTGCCCCGCACCGCCATGGCGCCGCCGTAGGTGCGCTTGACCAGCCCCGCCTGCTCCAGCTGGGCCAAATCGTTGCGCACGGTGGCCTCGGACACCTTCAGGCGGCGGCTCAAGTCCGCCACCCGCACCGAGCCTTCCTCCTGCACCACGCTGCGGATATACTCCAGCCGTTCCATAGGAAGATAGTAGCTGCGGCCGTTGCCCGTCACGAATCGCTCCCGCTCCCGCCGCCTGTCATCGCGCCAGACCCAGTCGTCTTGCGTTTCGACATTTCTCTGTGATGTTGCGATTTCCTGCTGCAACATTTGTGTCAATTTGCGTTTCGCTGCGCTTCGGGCGGAAATTGGAGTACAACCGAAAAAGAACACAAGCAAACGCACGCAGTTCGGCAGGACAACGGCACCGCCTGCAGAAGCTGATCCCATCCGGCGCCGAGGTGAGGACCGTGGAGAAACGCCGCATCATCAAAGACGACGGGCGGTATCTGATTTTCTATTCGTTTTCGAAAGACGCCCGCCGGGCAGCCGCTCAAGGCCAGGGCGCCGCCGGAACGGCCCGGGCCTGCGCGACCGGCCGGGTCAATGCCGGCACCGACGCCGGAGGCAACGCCCGCGGCCCGGAAGCCGGCCGCCGCGGCAACGGCGGCGCCGACGCCGCAGCCGCCGAGCCAAAGGAGCCGTCCCCGCATGTCTGAACTGCGCTGGCATCCGTTCTTGCAAACGTGGGTCATCAGCGCCACCCACCGCCAGGACCGCCCGCACCTGCCGCCGCCGGAGTACTGCCCGCTGTGCCCGACCCTGCCCGGCGCCTACCCGACGGAAGTGCCGGCCGAAGACTACGAGATTGTCGTGTTCCAGAACAAATTCCCGTCGCTGCGGCCCGACCCGCCGCCGCCAGGCATCGAAGGAACGGAGCTCTACCCGGTCGCGCCCGCCGCAGGCGAGTGCGAAGTGGTCCTCTACTCCGCCGACCATTACGGCACGCTGGCGGAGGAAAGTGTGACGCACCTGCACAACCTCATCGACGTGTGGGCGGACCGCTTCGTCGAGCTGGGCGGGCGGCCCGAGGTGGACTATGTTCTCGTTTTCGAAAACCGCGGCGACGCGGTGGGCGT
>QGSR01000262.1 GCA_003387805.1 Bacillota bacterium
GGGGAGGGGCGCCGGCAGGGGGCCGGGACGGCGGCGGAGGACCAGCTGCGCAGCGTGGCGGCGGTGTTGGAGGACGCGGGACGCTGGCTGGAGACGCCCTCCGGGCGACCCCGCGCCGGGGGTTCGGTTGACTCGTTCGAAGGCTTCGCCGCGGCGGTGGCGGAAAACGTGTGCGCCGGCTGCCCGAGATTTTCCGTTTGTTGGGAGGCGCACGTGTACAACACATACCGCGACTTGATGGCGTTCGCGGCGTCGGCCAGCGGCGACCGGGGAGCCGAAGCGTTGCCCGAAGGCTTGCGGCAGCGCTGCATGTACCAGGAGCGCTTGGTCAGCGGCGTGCGGAGCCTGCTGGCAGGCGGGAGCGGCGCTGGGTGGGGGGCTTCCCGGCACGGCTCAGATCGCGACTTGGCCGCAGCCGCGGCAGACGTGTACCAGGCCGCGGCGCGGACTTACGCCGGCGTGGCCGCGATCCTCGATGCGGCGGCGGACGAGGCGGCCAAAGCGGCGCGCGCCGCTGGACAGGTCAACGGTTTCGGGGCCGGGCGCGCCGGCGGCAGGACGAGCACGGCGGAGGCCGGCCGGATTGGTGCAAGCGGGGAGCGGGCCGCCCGGTTCCGGCTGGTGGTGGACGTGGCGCAGGCCGCCGCGGGTCCCGTTTCCGGCGATTGCTTCCGCCGGGTGGATTTGCCCGGACACCGGGTGGCTTTGATCGTCAGCGACGGCATGGGCACGGGGCCTCGCGCCGCGGCCGAAAGCGAGGCGGCCGCGACGTTGATGGCGCGCTTTTTGCTGGAAGGCTTCGACCCGCAGTTCGCGGTGCGGGCCATCAACGCCGCGCTGGCTCTGCACGTGCCCCACGAATCGTTTGCCACCCTGGACGTGTGCCTCTTCGACCTGGCCGAGGGCACGGTGCGCATGCTGAAGACCGGCGCCGCGCCCACCTACGTGCGGCGCGGCCGCCACGTGGACGTGCTCCGGGCCGACAGTCTCCCCGTCGGCATCTGGCAAGGCGTGGAAGCGTGGGCTGTGTTGTATCGCCTGTCGCCGGGCGACCTGGTCGTGATGGTGACCGACGGGGCCCTTGAGACGGAGACCGTAGGCGAAGATAAGGCGGCCGCCGCGGCGCGGGCGCTGCAACGCCTGGAGCAGCCGGACCCGCATGCGGCGGTGGACGAGCTGTTCAAGCGGGTGCGTCCGCCTGCGGGGCGTAGTCTCAAAGACGACGTCACCATCGTGGCCGCCCGTTTGCTGCCACGCTGACGCTGCGGTGAAAAGGCTTCCACGGGGCCGGTCGTTTTTGACGCGCCGCGCGGCGCGGTGCTACACTGGAACTACTACAAGAGCAACGACAACCAGCGGAAATACCATATAAGGTGCCCGGGAGGCGAGCAGGCTGGACTTGCTGGACACCGTGCGGCAGGCCGTCGTGCGGTATCGCCTGATCCGGCCGGGCGAGCACGTGCTCACGGCGGTGTCGGGCGGTCCGGACTCGGTGGCGCTGCTGCACTTGCTGCTGCGGCTCAAAGACCAGCTGCCCATGGAGCTGTCCGTCTTTCACATGGACCACGGCCTGCGCGCCGAGTCGGCGGACGATGCGGCTTTCGTGCGGGCGCTGGCGGAGCGGTGGGGCGTGCCCGCGATCGTCGTCCGGGAGAACGTGGCCGCGCAGCGCCGCCCCGGGGAGTCGACGCAGGAGGCGGCCCGCCGGCTGCGCTATTCGGCCATGCGCCGCGTCGCCGCGGAGATCGGCGCGACGCGCATCGCCCTGGGCCACCACGCCGACGATCAGGCGGAAACGGTGCTGATGCGCTTCCTGCGCGGCGCGGGCACGGCGGGGCTGGGAGGCATGCGCCGGCGGCGGGGTCCTTTCATCCGGCCGCTGCTGGACGTTTCCCGCGCCGACGTCGAGGAATATTGCCGCGCCTTCGGCCTGGAGGCGCGCCAGGACCCAACGAACCTTCAGACCAGCTACCTGCGCAACAAAATTCGCCTCGAGCTGCTTCCCAGGCTGGAAGCGGAATACAATCCCGGCATTCGCCTGGCCTTGAACCGCATGGCCGCGCTGCTGCAAGACGACGACGACTTGCTGGACGTCTTGGCGCACCGGGCCTACCGGCGCATGCGGCGCGAGACCGGCGACGGCGCGGTGGCGCTGCCCGCGGCTGAGCTGGCGCGCACGCCCCGGGCCCTGCGCCGCCGCATCGTGCGGCACGCGTGGCGGGAGGCGGCGGGCTTGACCGCCCGGGAGGACGCGGACGAGTGGACGCCCGCGGCTCTGGCCTTCGAGCACGTGGCAGCGGTCCTAGCGCTGCTGGAAGGGAACGCCGGCGACGCCGTCGACTTGCCGCGGCGGGTGCGAGCGCGGCGAGAAGGCGATTTCTTGACGCTGCGGCGGGTCGGGGAGAGCGACGCGGCGCCGGCGTTCGCGGTGCCGCTGACGATTCCAGGTACGACCGTCATTCCCGGCGTGGGCGCCATCGAAGCCCGCTTCGTCGACGACCCCGAACGGGCCGACCGGCCCGGCCGGGACGGCGCCTGGCTCGACTGGGAGAAGCTGGCGCCGCCGCTGGTGGCGCGCTCGTGGCGCGCCGGCGACCGCATGCGCCCGCTGGGACTCGGGGGGACGAAGAAACTGCAAGATCTGTTCGTGGACGAAAAAGTGCCGGCGGCCCAGCGCCGGCGCGTGCCGGTGGTGGTCGACGCGAACGGCATCGTGTGGGTGGCCGGGTTGCGGGTGGACGAACGGGCGGCGGCCGGACCGGCGTCCAGGCGAATCCTGCAATTGCGCGTAGTGTCGTTGTAACAGGGCGGGGCACATGCTATAATAAACGAGCGAAAATATCGCCACAGGCATCGGAATGAGGTAAGAGCTGTCAAGAACCCGCGCCTGGACGAAGCCAGCCGATTCCCGCCGGTTCGGCGGGTTCACGGGGCGCCCGAGGCGCGATTTGTTTTTGAGCGCCCTGCGAAGGGAGGACGACTTTTGAATCGATTTTTGAGAGGCATCGGCATCTACCTGCTCGTCGCCATCATCGCCGTCTACATCGTCAGCAGCCTCTACACGACGCAGGAACGCCGCTATGAGGCCACGTTCTCCGAGTTCATGCAATGGGTGCAGGCCAACCGGGTCGACTCCGTGGTTCTGGTGGGCGAGCAGCGGGTCGAAGGGCGGTTGCGGGACGGCACGCTCTTCGTGACGTACGTGCCGGCCGGCACGACCAATTTGGGCACGGAGCTGCTCCAGCGCGGCATCTTGGTGGACGCGCGGCCGGAGCCGGCGGCGCCGCTGTGGGTCTCGTTCCTGCCGCAGCTGCTGACCATCGGCGTGTTCGTCCTGTTCTGGATCTTCCTCATGAACCAGATG
>QGSR01000263.1 GCA_003387805.1 Bacillota bacterium
GAACGCCGCTGGAGCGCCCCGGCGGAGGCGCAGGGCGCGGGCGGCGGTGCGGGCCCGTGCGCAGACGATGCGGGCCCGGGCGAAGACGTTGCGGGCCCGGTCGAAGGCGTTGCGGGCCCGGCCGAAGGCGTTGCGGGCCCGGCCGAACACCCGCGCAGCGCCGGCGCGAGGCCCGCGCGGGCCGGCGGCGGGCCGCCTTGCAGGCGGCGCCGTAGTTTGATACGATCGGAACAGCGCCGGGAAGCGCATTTTTCGGAAGGTGATTCGACTTCATGACCGCGCAGAAGCCGACACCCAGCATCGAAGATTACCTGGAACGGATTTACGAGCTGGTCGAGGAAAAGGGCTACGCCCGTGTCAGCGACATCGCGTCCTCCCTCGACGTGCAGCCGTCGTCCGTCACCCGCATGGTGCAGCGTCTGGACGATCAGGAGTACCTGATCTACGAGCGCTACCGCGGCCTGACGCTAACGCCGAAAGGGAAAGAGCTGGGCCGGCGCATCAAGGAACGCCACGAACTGCTGGAGGATTTCCTGCGGCTTCTCGGCGTCAACGAGGCGGACGTCCAGCGGGACGTGGAAGGCATCGAGCACCACGTCAGCCCCGGGACCGTCAGCGCCATCGAGCACCTGGTGCGCTTCCTGCAGTCCCATCCCGAGTGGAGGGTCCGGTTCCTCGAGTACCGGGCTCAGCAACGGGCCCGGGAAGCCGGCGCCGAAGAAGGGCCCGAGGCGACCGAGGCTCTCGAGGCTGTCCAGGCCGCCGAGGCTCCCGGGGCTCCCGAGGCTGCCAAAGACTCCGAGTAGCCCCCAGCGACCACGGCGCCGCCGCACACCTGCGGGTGTGCGGCGGCGTTTTTGTTTTGGCAGGGTTTTCCACACTTTCCGACGAAATGTGCCCCGGCCAACGACCTTTTTTCGGGAGGGCGTTCTCATGAAACGTGTCGTGCGGGCGGCTCTGCCCCTGGTCCCGGTGTTGACGGTGCTGCTGGCCGTGCTGTCCATGGCGCCGGCGGCGCATGCGGCCCATCCTGCGGTCATGGGCGCTCGCGCCATGGGCATGGGCGGCGCCTTCACCGCGGTGGTGGACGACGCCTCGGCCGTGTACTGGAACCCGGCCGCCATCGGCCTGCGGCCGCTGAGCGTCGACGCCTCCATCGCCTCGTCGGGCATTGCCGGGCTGGACGCTCTGCAGAAGCTGATGGAGGAAGACATGGCCGACCTGATTGAGTGGGAAGGCGGGGCGTCGGCCTCCGTCGGTCTGCTGGTGGCCGGCAACGTGGGCTTCATCGGCGCCGGCTACATCGTGTCCGGCGACGTGGCCGTGGAAAGCAAGGAGTCTACGATTGAAGGCTACGCGCAGGTGCGCAGCGACATCGCGGTCGGCGCGGCCATGGACGTGCAGCGCAGCGGTCCCGTGGGCATCCGCTTCGGCGCCGTGGTGCGCAGCATTACGGTTCAGCGGGCGGAGGTCCAAGACGACAAGCCGCCTTCCGGGGACCCGAAGGCGAAGGAGCGGCAGGCCAGCGGCTACGCCGTGGACGCGGGCGTCCTCATCCGGGCTACCGATATGGTCACCGTGGGCGCCACGGCCCGCAACCTCCTGGGCAGCCTGACCTGGCAGGGCGGGGCGCCCGCCGGCCAGGCCGCGGGCGTCGAGTTCCGGGCCGGCGTCGCGGTGGAGCCGCCGTTCCTGGGCGGCGTGCTGGCGGCGGAAATCGCCTCCGGCGGCGAAATCCGCTACGGCGTGGAGAAGCGCTTCCTGTTCAACGGCTGGGCGCTGCGGACCGGCCAGATTCACCGCGACGGCAAGACGCTGACGACGCTCGGCACCGGCTTCGCCCTGGGCCCCGTCGCCATCGACGTGGCCGGCATCACCTCCGACTTCAAGGGCTTCGACGTCGCCCTGGAGGCGTCGCTGCGGTTCTGATGCGGCCGGCGGCTCCACACTGAAGAGGATACCACGCGCCCGGAGCGTCCGAGACCGCTCCGGGCGCTTTTGTGCCGCCCTGGCCTGTTGGCGGTTTGCGGATATGTCCGTGCGACGCCGTTACACGCGAGGGCAGGCATCGCACACAGCCGTTCACGGTACCCCGGCCTGCCAAAGCTCCACCCATGGAGATGAATGCCGGTTTCAGCTCCATCTATAGCGACGGTTTGGGGTTTTCCCGCCACCTGTGACGATGTGCTTCCGCGGCCAAAGCTCAGATTGGCCCAATCATCGCGAACAGCATTATTCGGTGCTCTCGCACGGCCAGAACGCCACACATGGCGATGAGTTTCGATTGCGACTCCACCTATGGCGACGATTCCGGTATTTCCCTCCACCCATGGCGATGTTCCGCCTGGGCCCATGCCGGACCCGCCAGTTCATCGCGAACAGCTAACATCGGGCCTCCCGCACGGCCAGATCTTCACCCATGGAGATGAATTGCGATTTCAGCTCCACCTGTGGCGACGATTCCGGATTTTCCCTCCACCCGTGGCGATGTTCCGCCGGCGGCCTTGCCCGGACCCGCCCCATCATCGCGAACAGCTATCATTGGGCCTCCCGCACGGCCAGATCTTCACCCATGGAGATGAATTGCGATTTCAGCTCCACCTATGGCGACGATTCCGGATCTCCCCTCCACCCGCGGCGATGTTCCGCCTCGTCCCATGCCTGGACCGGCAAGTTCATCGCGAACGGCCTTAATTGGGACACCCGTACGCCCATATCTTCACCCATGGAGATGAATTGCGATTTCAGCTCCACCTATGGCGACGACTCCGGATTTCCGCTCCACCTATGGCGATATACCCCCGACACCATTGCCCACGGCCCGCAGTCATGGCGCCCAACATTCGTTGGACCCCGCGCACGGGCACCGGGCGCCGGCGGAACTGCCCAACGCCGGCCCTTGAGTCCAAGCCCGCACCGCAGTATAATTTTGTGGTGGTATGACCTTGCTTCGCGCTTAACGGAAAGGACTGGAGTCAGATGGATTCCGCGCTTCGCTGGACGCTGGGCATTTGGGTGGTGCTGGCGGCCGTCGCGGCCCTGGTCATGATTTTCATGCCGCACTGACGCAGTTGTATCGGCGCGCTTCCGCCGTTGTCACGGCCTTCTGCCTTTGTGACGGCCTTCCGCCTTTGTCACGGCCGGGGCCCGGACTGCGGCCGCTGCCGGCTGACCAGCGTTGGCCGGTTTCCAATGAACAAGAAAAGCCGCGGCGTGTCCGCGGCTTCTTCACATGTGACTCGGCCCGGCCCGGCCTGCTCACAACCCCAGCCGGGAGGCCGGATCCCGGGGCCCGCCTCGCTCCCAGCCCCAGCCAGGACGCCGGACCCAAGGCCCGGCCCGGGCTCCTCACCACCCC
>QGSR01000027.1 GCA_003387805.1 Bacillota bacterium
CGTTCGGCATCTTCAGATGTGTATAGGCGCCAGGCAGGAAAATGCCGCACCCGGCCAGGGCCGCCCGGCGAGGGTCACGCGGCCGGGTGCCGCATTTCCCGCTTTGCAGGCGTCAGTGCTCCGTCAGCTGGTCCAGCACGCCGCGGCTGCGGGCGACGCGGTCCATCCAGCGGTAAAACGGCACCGCGACCAGCATGGTGGCCGCCGTGCTGACCGCCAAAACGGCCAGCAGCGCCCCGTCGGAGTACGACGCCAGCGCCGAGCCGAAGGGCTGGTCCAGAAACGCCCGCCGCAGGCCTTCAATCCAGTACGTCAGCGGGATGACTTTGCCGGCGGCTTGCAGCCATCCGGGCAGCACGTCCAGCGGAAAGACGACGCCGCACAGAAGGTACAGCGCGCCGGCCACCGACTCGGTATAGCCTTCGCCGTGGCGGGCCGCCAGCAGCATGATGCCGGCCAGAATGAGCCCCAGACCGACGGTGGTCAGGAGGCCCAGCGGGAACACCGCGGCCAAAAGCCCCCAGTCGACGGAGGCCGGGGACAGCGGCACGCCCAGAAACGCCCGGCCGAAAATGAACAGGACGACGACCGCGATGGTGGTCACGAGAAACTTGGCCACGGCCCGGCCCGCCAGGTACCACATGATGCCGGAGCTGGTGACGTAAATGTACTTCAGCGTCCGGTAATACTCGCGGTCCTCGATGACGACCCAGCTGACGCCGAACATGAGCGCGCCGACGTACATGAACAGCGCGTTGCCCACGTACATCCCGGGGAAAAGCGCGTCGGCCGTTTCGCTGCCCACGATGCGGTAGATGACCACCAGGATCATGGCCGCGGCCAGCGGCTTCACCAGCGAGTACACGGCGAACAGCAGCGGGTCCGTCCAGTTGCTCTCGGCCTGCCAGCCCAGCCACGCCGCCGTGCGAAACGTTTGCAGTTTGTCGCGCCACGTGATCGGGGGCGCGCCCCCAGCGTGCGCTTCCGCAGCGTGCGCTTCCGCAGCGCGCGCTTCGGCGTCCGTGCGTTGGCTCACTGCCATTTCAGCGTCAACCTCCCGGCCTTTTTGGCCAAATGCTCCATCTTGCTCAGCGCCCGCAGCGCCAGGCCGAAATAGACGACGGTCAGCCCGGCCAGGCCGGCCAGCTCCCAGGCGACGGGCAAAAAGCCCATGTCCGCCATGCCGAACACGAGCTGGCGCATGGCGTCCAGGCCCAGCGTCAGCGGAATGACCGACGCGCCCATGGCCGCCCAGAATCCCAGCGCGCGCACGGGAAAGTAGAACCCCGAGGCCAAATACACCGGTTCCTGCAGCGCGCTGGCCATGTGCCACGCCTCGCGCCCGTACATCAGGAACACCGAGGCGAACAGCATGCCGAGACAATACAGCGCGCTCAGCGTCAGCACGAACGCGGCCATGGTGGCCGGCCAGCTGACGACGTGATAGGTGATGCCGAAGATGAGGCTGCCGGCCGCCAGGGTGGCCGCGGCCCGGATGGACGACATGAAAATGCCGCCCATGGCCATGCCGAAAAGCAGCGACACCCGCGAAGCCGGTGCCAGGAAATACGTCTCCAGCAGGCCGCTCTGCTTTTCCCAGTAAAACTGGCTGGCCATGTTCCAAAGCACGTTCATCCAGTACGCCGTCATGGCGCCGCCCAACAGGACGAAGCCGGTGTATTCGGCCGGCGCGCCCAACGCTTCGTAAATGAAAACGTACGCCGCGGCGGCCAGAATCGGCAGGCCCACCTCGAAAGGCAGCCACGACAGCTCGCGGCCGGTGGCTACCACCCGGACGTACGCCCGGGCCCGGGCGGCGCGCAGATTCAGGATCAGGCGCTCCCACGGGCCCAGGTCCCGGGCGCCGGCCGGCGTGCCCGGCGCCGCGGCGCTGGGCCGGGCTCCGCCGGCGGCGACGGCGTCGGTTTCGGAAACCGTGCGCGGCCCGGCCGCCGGCCCCGGGGCCGCGCCGCGGAGCGTCTCGGAATCACTTGCCGGCATCGGTCAGTCTCCTTCCTACCATCCGCATGAACACGTCTTCCAGCGTCGGTTCGTTCTTCTCCAGCCGGATGATGCGCACGTCCGCGGCCTGCAGCTCGTTGACGACGGTGCCGATGACGCCGTCGTCGATCAAGCGCCACGTCAAAAGCTGCGTGCCGTTTTGCGGGCGGTCGGCGATGACGCCGAGAACGCCCGGGAGCTGCCGGAAGCGGCCCAGCACGTCCTCGTCCGCCCCGGCCAGCACCGGACTGATCTCCGTTTTCAGCACGACCTCGTCCTGCATGGTGCGCTTGAGGCCGGCCGGCGTGTCCACCGTCAAAATGCGCCCGCCGTCGATGATGGCCAGCCGGTCGCACAGCTCGTCGGCTTCGGCCATGTAGTGCGTCGTCAGCAGCACGGTCCGGCCGGGCTTCTCCTTGATCCATTGCTTCAGGTAGTCCCGCAGAATGCGGGCCGTCTCCACGTCCAGGCCCAGGGTCGGCTCGTCGAGGAACAGCACCGCCGGATCGTTCAGCAGGCCCCGGACGAAATTCATCTTCTGCCGCATGCCGGTGGACAGTTTGTTGATGCGGGCGTGGGCGTGCTCGGCCAGCCCCACGATTTCCAGCGTCTCGTCGATGCGGCGCAGCGCCTCCCGGCTCGGAATGCCGTGGAACTGCGCAAACAGCCACAAGCTCTCCCGCACCGTCAAAATGCCGTAGCCGGAATGCTCGCCGCCCGACACCATGTTGATGGAGCGGCGCACCCGGTCGGCTTCGTGCACCACGTCGAATCCCGCCACCCGGGCCGTGCCCGACGTGGGCAGGAGCAGCGTGGACAAGATCTTAATCAGCGTCGACTTGCCCGCGCCGTTGGGTCCCAGGAGGCCGAACAGCTCGCCCGGCTCCACCTGGAGATTGGCGTCCCGCAGCGCGTAAAACGGCTCTTTCCCTTTCGACTCGAACACTCGCGACACGTTCTGCACGTCGATGGCCAAGGACATACAATTTCCTCCCGGATCGGATGCGATGCGGCTCGAGGAGTGGGCCCGGCTCCCCGCACCGCGGCTCCGTTTGGTATGCGTGTTGGTTTTCCAGCTTCTTGCAGCGCCCGGGTGCAAAGCGGCGTCAGGCCGCGCGGCGCTGTACGAAGCACGGGCTGCACAAGCCTTCGCGCACGGGGTGGTCGGACTCCGCGAACTGCTTCCCGCCCTGCGGGACCGACAGGCCGGCAGCGCACAGAACCGGTCCCGGACGGGGTTGCGCCGGCATCCACCTGTTTCCGCGGCGCGAGGCGCGCACGAACGGAACGCGGGTTGAGGCCGCGAACAGCCGCGTTGGCGGTGGGACCGCTGATGTCGCTTGCGTCTGGGATGAAAGACGAAAAGCGAGAAGCCGTTTCTACAACGACTCGGTTTGCTGCAGGCGGGCACCGCCGGACGCGTTCATTCGCAGGGCGCGACCTGTTGCAATTCGGACCTTCACCACGGCAATGCCCTCCTCGTGAAGAAAGTGGAAATGTGGCACACGTTAGAGTATAGCCGCGCGATATGGCCTTGTCAACGCATGAAGTTCGTTCGGCTGCACGGGCCGCGCCAGGGCACGCGAGGGCCCGCCGGCCCGGCCGCTTACCGGTCGTAGAGCTCCGGGTGGAACCACGGCATCAGCGCGCAGACGACGGCCGACTCCCACATGGCGTCGCGCGTCAGCAGGCCGTTGCTCAGGAAGCCGACGGCGCCCAGCACCTTGGCGCTGTCCCGCACGCCGCTGAGCTCGTCCATGACGGGCCCCAGCTCCTCGCCGGCCAGCAGGCGCCGGCCCACCGCGGCCGGCAAGGGGAAGCGCACGCCCCAGGCCGTGTGCACCGTGCCGTCGGCGGTGGCCACCGCGCAGCAGTTGACCACGTCGCAGCGCGGGGGCGCGTCGCTGAAGTGCACGCCGCCTTCCAAGCCCATGCCGAAGCGGGCGCCGGGGACGGCCGCCAGGGCGGCCAGGGCCCGGGAGCGGGCGCCGCGCTCGGTTTCCGCCGCGCTGAGCGGCTGCTCCGACACGCCGCTGGGCACCGCCACCGCCTGCACCCGCGCCATGGGAAACGCTTTGGCCATGACGGCCTCGACGGCTTTCACCTTGGTCGGGTTGGTGGAACCGACGGCCACGATGAACGGCTCATCCGCTGCCAGCATACGGGGAGACGACATAGGTTCCTCCACTCGGCATGTTTCCGTGCAAGATTTCGCCGGCCGCCGGCGGTCATCCTTGTACGAAGAAAACCCGGCGCGGCCGGGCGTCGTAAGCATCCGGGTTGTTGGAAACACTAGCCGCGGTGCCGTCCGGGCCTTTCGGCCCGCACCGCCGGGCGGAAGGCGGATCCCGGGCGCCGCGACCGTCCCGGGCGCGGACGCCGGCGGACGGCTTCCGCATGCAAACTTTTGAGGAGGGTGCGGATTGACGGGCAGCATGAACGTCGATATGACCGTGGCGCAGTACGTGGTCCGGCAGATGAGCGCGTGGGGCATCGACACCGTGTTCGGCGTTCCGGGCGACACGGTGCTGCCGCTGCTGGAGGCGCTGCGGGCCGCGGGGCGGCCCCGGTTCATCGTCTGCCGCCACGAAGGCTCGGCGGCGCTGATGGCGTCGGCCTACGGCAAAGTTTCGGGCAAACCGGCGGCCGTCGTGGCCGACTCGGGGCCCGGAGCGGTGCAAATGCTGAACGGCGTCTACGACGCCCATATGGACCGGGTGCCGCTTTTGGCCATTACGGGCGAGCTGCCGACGCGGCGCCCGGGCACGCACTGGCCGCAGGACGCAGACTTGGCCGCCCTGTACCGAGAAGCCACCGTCTTCAACCACACGCTGACGGACGGTGGCCACGCCCCGCGCATCTTCAGCCAGGCCCTGCGGCACGCCATGTTCCGGGCCCGGCCGGTGCGCATCGGCGTGCCGCAGAACGTGTGGACGCACACGGTGCCGGCCGGCAAGCTGACGGAGCGGCCCGCCGAGCTGGGCGCGACGGTCCGCACCGACGAGCGGGCCGTGGAGCGGGCGGCCGCAATGGTTGAGGAAGCGGACTATCCCGTGCTGTTTGCGGGCATTGGCGCGGCGCAGGCGGTGGAGCCGCTGCTGGATCTGGCCGGACGGCTGGAGGCGCCCGTCGTGCACTCCATGCCGGCTTTGGGCCTTCTGCCCGCGGACCACCCGTGGAATATGGGCGTCGTCGGCAAGTTCGGCACCCAGGCGGCCGCGGAAGTGCTGGGCCGGGCGGACCTGGTCGTCGCCGTGGGCACCACGTGGTGGCAGCCCGAGTACGTGTCGGCCCGGGCCCGCGTCATCCAGATCGACAAGACGAGGGACCACATCGGCCTGACGTTCCCGGTGGACTTGGGCGTGTGGGGCGACGCGGCCGACGTGCTGCCGCGCCTGGCCCAACGGCTGGGCGAGAAGCGCAGCCGCTGGGGCGACACGGCCCGGCGGGTGCGGCAGGAGCTGCGGGACGAGGTGGAGCGCATGAGCGCGGACCGCCGCCATCCGCTGCAGCCCGGCGCGGTCATCGCGGCCGTGGGCCGGGCCCTGGTGCCCGACGCCATCGTGTCCCTGGACGTGGGCAACCACACGTTCTGGTTCAGCCGCTACCACCGGGCCGACAAGTACAAGCTGATCCTCTCGGGGCACTGGCGCACCGTGGGCTTCGGCCTGCCCGGCGGCATCGGGGCTAAGCTGGCCGCGCCCGAGCGGCAAGTGGTGGTCGTTTGCGGCGACGGCGGCTTTGCCATGACCATGGCCGAGCTCACCACCGCCGTGCAGTACGGGCTGCCCATCGCGTGCATCGTGCTGCGGGACGGCCGCTACGGCGAAGAGGAGACGCTGCAGAAAGCCGTCGGCGCCCAGCCCTTCGGCACCGGCTTTCACAACGCGGACTGGGCGGCCTACGCCCGGGCGTGCGGCGCGGCCGGCTACCGCGTGGAAACGTACGAGGATCTCATGTGGTCGCTGCACGACGCGCTGCCGAAGCTGGCCCAAGGGCAGGTGTCGGTGCTGGACGTGGCCGTCGACCGCGTGGAGCCCATGTTCCCGCGGCCGTACGGCGGCACCGAGGACGAAGCCGGGGAGTGGCGGGAAGACGAACTGACCAAGCGCCTCCGGGAGCCCGTGCCCGTCGGCTAGGCGGGCGCTTGCACAAAAAACCGGGCCGGCGGGAAAGCCGGCCCGGTTTCGGTCCGCCTCGAAACGCGGCTCGCGGGTTTACTCGCCGCTCGGATCCGTGACCACCACGGGCAACTCCACCCGGCCGCGCACCGCCGCGGCCTTGGCCACGATGCCGACGAAGAACAGCTGCCCCGCCAGCAGCAGCGCCAGGCCCGCCGCCTGCAGCAGCAACGCGGGGGCCGCCGCTCCGGCCAAGTTCGCGCCGGCGCCGAAGCTGCTTCGGGCCAAAACCTGCAGCGTCCCGCCGGCCCACAGCCCGGCGGTCATCAGCCCCGCGCCCCAGCAGGACAGCTTCACGTGCCGTCCCGCCACCTTCAGGTCATACAGCAGCTCATCGGGACGGTCTTTCGGCTGCCGCAGCATGGGCAGCAGCTCGTACAGACCCGCGAACATCAGCAGCGTCGCGCCCAGCAGCGCCGTCAAGTGCGGGGCGACGCTCCACTGCGTCCCCTGGATGTACGGCTGGAAGAGGGACAAGGGCTGCAGCGCGGCCAACACGCCCGTTACGGCCAACAGCCACGTGCCGAAGCGCAGCGCCCGGCCCGAAGGCGTCGCGTACACCGCGCCGGCCTGCGGGCCTTCGCCTACGGTCCGCGTGACGTTGATGAACAGGGCCAGCGTGGCCACCACGGTCAGCGCGCCCGCGCCGACGGACGTGGCCTGCACCCACTCGGGGACCGCCGCGCCCCACAGCCGCTGCACGCCTGTCGCGGCGTGCAGCGCCAGGCCCCAAAGACCGACGTTGGCCAGCTGGCGGCTGTACAGCGGCCGGCCGCTGGCCGCCGCGGCCGCGTACAGCGCGGCGCCGGCGCCCAGGGGCACCGCCCACAGCCACACGACGCTCTGGGCGTACATTCCCTGGAACAACGCCGCCAGCGGATTGACGCCGAAGCCGCCGGGCAGCCACAGGCCGTTGCCCGCGAAGTACACGGCGCCGCCCCACGCCAGGGCGGCCAGGAAATACGAGGTGCTGGCGAACATGGGCTCGGGCACCCGGTTGACGGTGCGGGCCACGTTGAACAGCAGCAGAAGCAGGCCGGCCAGCCACAGCAGCTGCAGCGGCCAGATGTAGCCGCGGAAAGGCCCGGCCGAACCCATGCCCATCATCAGGGCGCCGAGCCCGCCGGCGTTGGCGATGTTCCAGATCCAGACGCTGAACTGTCCCAAAGACTCGTTGTGCAAGGGGACGCCGTGGGTGCGCTGGATGATGAACAGCCCCAAAGCCGTGCCGCCCATGGCGATCCAGCCGAAGAGGAATGCGTTCAGGAAAACAGGCTGCAAATCGGCGACCGGAGCGGGGACGATGCCGGCGGCCGCCAGCACCGCCGCGAGCCCGGACCCGGCGGCGACGAACAGCCAAGCGATGCCGGAATACAGAGCCAGCTTCGCCGTCCGGCCGGCTTGATCACGAATCAGCATCACGAAAGCCCCCTGCCTTCAGGGTCGTACTCATACCCGTTTCGTATTCTGGTCGGCCGGTCGGAAATCCTGCCGGGGGAACGCGCTGCCGGGCGCCAACGAAACGGGCGGCGCATTCGCTGCGCCGCCCGCCCGCTGCATAGAATCCGTCCGGCGCCCCGCCGGCGGCGGTTTCCGCACCGCCGGCGAGCCGCCTGCGCCAAGGCCGTCGAGCCGCGGCCTCAGAACCCTTCGAACTCGCCCACGACCTGATGGTCGACCACCTTGATCTCGCCGCCCTCCACCGTCCAGATGCCGATGGTGGCCACGGCGATGTCGCCGTTCTCGTCGAAGATGACCGGGCTGGACGCGCCGACGTACTGGATGTCGGCGCCCTGGCGAATGAGCTCGACGGCCTTGGCCCACTCGCCCGGCAGGATGATCTCGCCCGGCGGGTTGGTCACCTGGCGGATGGCGTCGCGGATGGCCGGGCCCGTCGCCTCGCCCGCCTTCTCGATGGCCAGGGCGATGACGAACGCGGCGTCGTACGTCTCGTACATGAACGCCGTGGCTGGCTGCGTGCCGTGGATGGCCTCATAGGCCGTGCGGAACCGCTCGGTGGCCTCGGTTTCGGCCGAGTACGGTCCCGTGCCCCAGGCGCCCTCCAGGGCTTCGCCGAGGGCCTCCACCACTTCCGGCGCCTGCATGCCTTCGGTGAACATGAACTTGTCGAAGTAGCCGCCTTCCAGCGACTGGCGCAGGATGGTGATGCCGCTCTCCGGATACGAGATCAGCACCAGCGCCTCGGGATTGCCCACGGCGGCCCGGTCCAGCTCGCCGCGGTAGGAGACCTGCTCCTGGTCAAACGGAACCCGGGCCGTCACGGTGCCGCCTTCGGCCACGAAGCTCGTCTCGAAGTTCTGGGCCAGGCCCAGGCCGTAGGAGTTGTTCACGTGCATCACCGCGACGCGGCTGTAGCCCAGGCGCTTGGCCAGCTGGCCCAGCACCAGGCCCTGCATGGTGTCCGACGCCACGGTGCGGAAGATGAAGTCGTCGTCATTGAGCGTGGTGATTTCCGGCGACGTGGACGCCATCGAAATCTGCACGACCCGGCTAGGGATGGTTACGCTGGTCGCGACGGGGATCGTCACGCCCGACGACGCCGCGCCGATGATCGCCGGCACCCGGTCCACGTTGACCAGCCGCTGGGCCGCGGCCACGCCCTGCACCGGGTTCGTCTGGCTGTCGGCCAGCACCAGCTCCAGGGTGCGCCCGCCCAGCACGCCGCCTTGCGCGTTGATTTGGCTGATGGCCAGCATGGCCGAGTCATAGAACGGCTTCCCGAACGCGCCCAGGTCGCCCGTCATGGGGAACAGGGCCCCGATGCGGACCGGCTGCGCGAGCCCGGGGACGGCGCCCGCCGCCAGCAGCAGGAGCGCCACGGAGAGCACGACCATCATCCGACGCAACTTCCGAGTAGACGTCACAAACTTCCCCCTCCTGTCCCTGTATCGTGGTCTGAAGCACATTCGGCAGATAATGTCTGATTCCTTCCTCTTAACATGTTTTTGGTGGCAAAACCCGTAAATCGAAGAAATTGGGAGGAGTCAGATGGCTCTTGGCGAAAGCGTGAAGAACCGCGGGGAGGAATGGAGTGACGATGGAGCAGGCGATTCTGGAAGTGCGCGACCTGGTCAAGGACTTCGGCGGCATTCGCGCCGTCAACGGCTGTTCTTTCGACGTCCGCAAAGGTTCCATCACCGGCCTCATCGGTCCCAACGGCGCCGGCAAGACCACGGCGTTCAACATGGTGACCGGCTTCATCCGGCCCGACCGCGGACGCGTCCGCTTCAAAGGCGAGTACATCGAGCGGGCGCGGCCCCACGAGATATTTCGCAAAGGCATTGCGCGCACGTTCCAAATTCCACGCGAACTGCGCCTCATGACCGTCCTGGAGAACTTGATGCTGGTGCCGATGCATCAGCCGGGCGAAAGCGTGTGGAACGCCTGGTTCAGCCCGCGGCGGGTGCGGGACGGGGAGGAGGCCGTCTACCGCCGGGCCCTGGAGGTGCTGGAGTTCGTCGAGCTGAGCCACCTGCGGGAAGAGCTGGCGGCCAACTTGTCGGTGGGCCAGAAAAAGCTGCTGGAGCTGGCCCGCGTGCTGATGGCGGACCCCGATCTCATTCTGCTGGACGAGCCGGCCGCGGGCGTCAACCCCACGCTCATGAACAAGCTGGCGGGCTTCATCCGGGAGCTGCGCGACCGGGGCAAGACGTTTTTGCTCATCGAGCACAACATGGAGCTGGTGGCGGACCTGTGCGACTGGGTCATCGTCATGAACAACGGCGAGACGCTGGTCGAAGGCACCCCGGAGGAAGTGCGCAGCCATCCCGACGTGCTGGAGGCGTACTTGGGCGGCGCCCCGGCCATAGCGGCGCGGCGGCGGTGAACGCGGCGATCACCGGGCAATTCAACGGAGAAGCGACGGAGGCGTGCATACGATGGAGCAGGCGGTGCAGCTGAAGCCCGAGGCGGCTTCGGCGTTGCTGTCGGTGGAAAACGTGCGGGCCGGCTACGGCGAGATGGACATTCTGCACGGCGTCCATCTCCACGTCCGCGAAAACGAGATCGTGTGCGTCATCGGTCCCAACGGCGCGGGCAAATCCACCCTCATGAAATCCATATTCGGCCTGGTGAACATTCGTGAGGGGCGCATCGTTTTCCGCGGCGAGGACATCACGGCCCTGCCGCCGGTGCAGATCGTCCGCCGGGGCATGTGCTACGTGCCGCAGACGGCCAACGTATTCCCGTCCCTGACGGTGGAGGAAAACCTGGAGATGGGCGCCTTCATCCGGGACCGCGGCGTGCGTGAAAAAATGGAGGAGATGTTCGAGCTCTTCCCCATCCTCAAGGAGCGGCGCCGGCAGAAGGCGGGCACTATGAGCGGCGGCCAGCAGCAGATGGTGGCCATGGCCCGGGCGCTGATGCTGGATCCGGCGCTGCTGCTGCTGGACGAGCCCACCGCCGGCCTCTCGCCCAAGTTCGCCGAGATGGTGCTGGAGAAAGTGACCGAGATCAACCGGCGCGGCGTCAGCATTCTCATGATCGAGCAAAACGCCCGGGCGGGGCTGGAAATTTCCCACCGGGGCTACGTGCTGACCACGGGGCGCAACCGGCTGGACGACACCGGCCGGGCGCTCCTGGAAAACGAAGAAGTGGGCCGGCTGTTTCTGGGAGGTTGAGCGCGCGTTGGTCAAGCAGCTCATCGTGTACGGACTCATCTACGGCGGCATCATTTCCCTGGGCGCCATCGGTCTGACGCTGATTTTCCGCATTTTGCGCTTCGGGCACTTCGCCCACGGGGACATGATGACCCTGGGCGCCTACCTGGCGCTGTTTTTCAAGGCCACCGCCGGCTGGCCCATGTGGGCCGCCGCGCTGGCTTCCCTCGTCATCACGCCGATGGCGGCGGTGCTCATCGACCGCCTGCTGTACAAGCCGCTGCGGCGCACCACGCCCGCCATTCTGCTCATCGCCTCGGTGGGCATGGCGCTGTTTTTGCGGCATTTGGTGCAGTTCATCTGGGGCGCGCAGGTGCAGGTGTACAATCCGGGCATCGAGCGGCCGCTGCTCATCTGGGGCGTGCGCATCCGGCCGTCGCAGATTTGGATCATCGTCATGGCCGTCGTGCTGGTGTTCCTGGTCTGGGTGTTTTTGCAGAAGACCAAGTTCGGCAAAGCCATGCGGGCCATGGCCGACAACATGGATCTCGCGGCCGTGTCGGGCATCGACACCGAGCGCATGATCACGTGGACGTGGGTGCTGGGGGCGGTGCTGGCCGCGGCCGCCGGCATCATGCTGGGCATCGACACGCAGCTGCGGCCCGTCATGGGCTGGATTATGCTTCTGCCGCTGTTCGCCGCGACCATCTTGGGCGGCGTCGGCAACCCGTACGGCGCCATCGCCGGGGGCATGATCATCGGCATGTCGCCGGAGCTGTCGACGAAGTACATCACCACCGCGTACAAGCCCCCCGGGGCGTTAGTGCGGGTGGTGCTGCTGCTTCCGGTGCGGGCGCAGGGTTTGTTCGGCGCGAAGGGCGCGTAGCCCGAGGCGGCCCGAACCTGAGGCTGCCCGGGCTTGAGGCTGCCCGAGCCTGAGGCTGCCCGCCGCTGCACGGGCGATGCAGCCGGGCGTCGCCGACGCGGCGCGGTGCGGCCGCCGGCGCGCCGGGCGGGGCGCGGCGGTTCATTCACCAGCCGGCAGGAGGGGTCGAGTTGGACTGGAGCGGACTGGCCAACTACGGACTGTTCTTCATCATATACGTAGGGATTTACGCCGTGCTGGCCCTGGGGCTCAACATCCAGTGGGGATACACGGGCCTTTTCAACATCGGCATCAGCGGCTTTTTCATGGTGGGGGCGTACACGTCCACCATCTTGACCAAGCCCGAGTCGTTCGGCCATCTGGGCGGGTTCGGCCAGCCCTTTGTCGTGGGCTTGCTGGCCGCGGGCGCGCTGTCGGCGCTCATCGCCCTGCTCATCGGCATTCCGACGCTGCGGCTGCGCGACGACTACCTGGCCATCGCCACCATCGGCATCGCCGAGACGCTGCGGCTGGTGGTCATGAACGAGCAGTGGCTCACCGCGGGCGTGTGGGGCATCGCCGGCATCCCGCAGCCGCTGCGGCACATGTTTCCCGACAACTACAACCTGTTCTTCGCCGGCCTGGTGATCGTCATGGTGGCGCTGGTGTACTTCGCCATCGAGCGGGGCATCCGCTCGCCGTGGGGCCGGGTGCTGAAAGCCATCCGGGAGGACGAGGGCGTGGCCCAGGCGGTGGGCAAGGACGTATTCTTGTTCAAGCTGCAGGCGCTGGTGGTCGGCGCGTTCATCATGGGCATGGCCGGCAGCC
>QGSR01000264.1 GCA_003387805.1 Bacillota bacterium
AGCCTGAGGCGCTTTGGCGCCTCCCGCACAACCGAATGGCACGGCCGGCGGCCGCCCGCCGGGCGCTCGACGGCGGGTGGCCGCCGCATCGGTTCATGCGCGCCTTCTTTGGCCAACACTAGCAGGAGCGCGCGGTCCGTTGGCCAATTAGAGCACGGGAGGCGAATTTTGTGGAAAAGCAAGTAGCACAAGAAACTCGTTCGGAACAAATCCTTGCTGAACACGAACGGTGGGTGGCCAGGGCCAAAACGCCGCACGTGCGCAGCGTGGTGGCCGAAGCGCGCGGCGCGGTGCTCATCGACGTCGACGGGCGCGAGTACATCGATTTCTCCGGCGGCGTCGGCTCCCTCAACGTCGGCCACTCCCACCCGAAAGTCGTGCAAGCCATCGCCGACCAGGCGGCCAAGTTTACGCACACGGACTACGCGGTCGTGCCGTATGAAGTGTACGTGGAGCTGGCCAAGAAGCTGTGCCGGCTCGTTCCCGGGCCCACGCCGAAGAAGGCCATCTTCTTCAACTCCGGCGCCGAGGCCGTGGAAAACGCGATCAAGATCGCTCGCTACGCCACGGGCCGCCCGGCGGTTATCGCTTTTGAGGGCGCGTTCCACGGCCGCACCTACGGCGCGCTGACGCTGACCAGCCGCGTCCATCCGTACAAAGCGGGCTTCGGGCCGTTCCTGCCCGAGGTGTACCGCATCCCGTACCCCAACAAGTACCGGGGCATTTCCACCGACGACGTGATGGACGCCCTGCAGAAGCTGTTCCGCCGCGGCGTGGCCGCGCGGGACGTGGCCGCCCTCATCGTGGAGCCTGTGCAGGGCGAGGGCGGGTATCTGGTGCCCGACGACGACTTCCTGCCGCGCCTGCGGGAAGTGTGCGACGAGCACGGAATCGTCCTGATTGCTGACGAAATCCAGACCGGCTTCGGCCGCACGGGCAAGCTGTTTGCGCTGGAGCACTGGGGCGTGGAGGCCGACCTGGTCACCGTCGGCAAGTCCCTGGGCGGCGGGCTGCCCATCAGCGGCGTCATCGGCAAAGCCGAGCTCATGGACGCGCCGATTCCCGGCGGGCTGGGCGGCACGTTCCCCGGCAACCCCGTCGCGTGCGCCGCGGCGCTGGCGGTCCTGGAGATTTTCGAGGAGGAGCCGCTGCTGGAGCGGGCCAACGCCATCGGCCGCCAAATGCTGGAGCGCATGGAAGGCTGGAAGCGGGAGTTCCCCTTCGTCGGCGACGCCCGGGGCCTGGGCGCGATGATTGCGCTGGAGATCGTGAAGGACCAGCAGTCCAAGGAGCCTGATCCGGAGCGCACCGCCCGCATTACGCAGGAAGCGTGGAGAGGCGGCGCCATCATCTTGCAGGCCGGCGTCGACGGCAACGTCCTGCGCTTCCCCATGCCGCTGGTCATGACCGACGAGCAGCTGGCGAAAGGGCTGAACATTTTGGAGAACGCCCTGCGGGCGGTGGCCGGCTGAGTCTCGCATCGAGGAGCGGTGAGCGGTCCATGCAGCGTCTGTTCCCGGCGGTGGCCGGCCACGTCGAGACGCTTTCCATATACGATGACATCGACTTGCCGGCCGGCGCCGACGGGCGGCCGTACACCATTTTGAATATGGTCAGCACGGTGGACGGCAAGACGACCCTGGGCGAAAACGTGGTCAAGCAGCCCATCGGCAGCGACGTGGACCGGCAGCTGATGGTCCGGCTGCGGGTGCACGTGGATGCGGTGGTGCGCGGCGCCGGCACGGTGCGCGCAAGCCCGTACTACCCGGGCGTTCCGGAGGAGCTGGAGCATGTCCGCGTCCAGCGGGGACTGGAGCGGCAGCCGCTGGCCGTGGTCGTCACCGGCTCGGGCGATTTGCCCGTGGACGCGCCCTTTTTCCGGGCCGCGCCCCGCCGGCCGCTGGTGCTTTTGACCACCCGCACGCCGCCCGCCCGGATGATGAAGCTGTTCGAGTGGGCGGACGTGGAGTTTGTGGGCGACGACAGCGTCAACTTCCGCAAGGCGTGGGGGCTGCTTTACGAAAAGTACGGCGTAAAGCGGCTGCTGTGCGAAGGCGGCCCCCGCCTGAACCAGGACTGCTTCGCCGCCGACGTGCTGGACGAAGTGTTCTGGACGGTGGCGCCCCGGGTGGCCGGCGGCAGCATGGACCTGACCATGGTGGAAGGCCACGGCCTGCTGCAGCCCATGCCCCGCCTCGAACTGGTCCACGCCTACGTCCACGACAGCGAGCTGTTCCTCCGCTACAAGCGGGTGCGGGCGCAGCGGGCGGACTGACGGGCGGACTGACGCACGGACTGGCGGGCGGACTGACGCACGGACTGGCGGGCGGACTGACGCACGGGCTGACGCACGGACTGACGCACGGACTGACGGGCCGAGCGCGTGCCGAGGGCAGGCCCGGGTTTTCTTCGCCGCACGCTCCGACGACGGCCTGGCGCCGGGCGTCGTTGACTGATTTTCCGAAAGGAGACCGCCGACGTGACCGACTTTTTCTTGCTCGACGACATGTTCACCCCTGAAGAGCGCGAAGTGCGCGACATGACCCGCCGTTTCGTCGAGGAGCACATCATCCCCGTGGCGGGCGACTTGTGGGAAGAAGGCCGCTTCCCCGAGGAATGGCCCCGCCTCTTCGGCGAGCAGGGCCTGCTGGGCGCCAACTTGCCGGAGGAGTACGGCGGCGCGGGCATCAGCAACGTCGCGTACGGCCTGATCATGCAGGAGCTGGAAGCCGGCGACTCGGGCGTGCGCAGCTTCGCCTCGGTGCAGGGCGCGCTGGTCATGTACCCCATCTTCCGCTACGGCAGCGAAGACCAGAAGAAGCACTGGCTCCCGCGCCTGGCCAAAGGCGAGGCCGTGGGCTGCTTCGGCTTGACGGAAACGTCGGCCGGCTCCGATCCCGCGGCCATGGGCACCCGGGCCCGCCGCGAAAACGGCCGCTGGGTGCTCAACGGCACCAAGATGTGGATCACCAACGGCAACATGGCCGACGTAGCCGTCATCTGGGCCCGCGACGAAGACGGCGACTACCGGGGCTTCTTGGTCGAAACGGACACGCCCGGTTTCCAGGCGGTGGAAATCACCCACAAGATGTCCATGCGCCTGTCCAACACGTCGCAGCTGTTCCTGGACAACGTGGTGGTCAGCGACGACCATCGCCTGCCCGACGGGGTAGGCTTGCGGGCGCCGTTGTCCTGCCTGACCCAGGCCCGCTACGGCATCGCCTGGGGCGCCATCGGCGCCGCCCGGGCCTCCTACGAGGAAGCCCTTGACTACGCGCAGCAGCGCGTGGCCTTCGGCCAGCCCCTGGCCGCCCACCAGCTCATGCGCGAGGGCCGGCCCGACCTGCCTAC
>QGSR01000265.1 GCA_003387805.1 Bacillota bacterium
CCGGCGGCAAAAACCGCCTAACACGCCGAAAGAGTGGGGCGACCCCACTCTTTCGGCTCCGCACGTATGCTCGTTGCCGGAAATAGTATACCATCTCTCCGAGCCGTTGGCAACAAGGCGTTAAAAAAGTGTCAATTGATCCGTTTCCGGCAGGCCCTCCAGGGCGCCGTGGCGCCGCAGCGCGTCGATGACGTTCTTGCCCACCTTGGCCTTGGCCCGCAAATCGTCGATGGACGTGAACTGCCCCTGGCTGCGGGCTTCCACGATGCTGTGGGCCGCGCTCTCGCCCACGCCCGACAACGACACCAGCGGCGGCAGCAGCCCTTCCTCGGTCACCTGGAACCGGAGCGCGTCGGACTCGTACAAATCGATGCGGCGGAAGCGGACGCCCCGGGCCATGGCCTCCAAAACCAGCTGCATGGTGGTGGCCAGCGCCTTCTCCCGCTGGGTCGCGTCCTGCCCTTTGCGCTCCACCGCCTCCACGGCGCGGCGGATCTCGTCTTTGCCCTGCACCAGCAAATCCGCGTCGCACTCTTCCGCCCGCACCGTCAGCGCCGCCGCGTAAAACGCCTCGGGGTAGTGCACTTTGAAGTACGCGATGCGAAAGGCCATCATGACGTAGGCGGCCGCGTGGGCCTTCGGAAACATGTAGCTGATCTTGCGGCACGAATCGATGTACCACGGCGGCAGGTCGAAGCGCCGCATCAGCTGCTCGTCCTCGGGCGTCAGTCCCCGGCCTTTGCGCACCTGCTCCATGATGCGGAACGCGTTGCTCGCGTCCATGCCTTTGTGAATGAGGAAGGTCATAATGTCGTCTCGCGTCGCGATGACCTGGCTCAGCGTGGCCTGGCCCTGGCGCACCAGCTCCTGCGCGTTGTTCAGCCAGACGTCGGTGCCGTGCGAGAGGCCCGAGATGCGCACCAGCTCGGAAAAGGTCTTCGGCCGCGTGTCCTCCAGCATCTGCCGCACGAAGCCGGTGCCGAACTCGGGCACGCCCAGGGTGCCCACGGTGCTGCCGGCCGCGTCCGCGGGCCCGATGCCCAACGGGTCCAGGCTGCTGAAGATGGCCAGCGTGTCCGGGTCGTCCAGCGGGATGCGGGTGACGTCCACGCCGGTCAAATCCTCCAGCATGCGCAGGATGGTCGGATCGTCGTGGCCTAGAATGTCCAGCTTCACCAAGTTGTCGTGCAGCGCGGAGTAATCGAAATGCGTCGTGATGACGCCCGATTCCCGGTCGTTGGCCGGGTGCTGCACCGGCGTGAATTCGTGGATGTCGCGCCCCTTGGGCACGACGATAAGGCCGCCGGGGTGCTGGCCCGTGGTGCGGCGCACGCCCGAGCAGCCCCGTACCAGCCGGTTGACCTCCGCGCTGCGGGGCTCCGCGCCGATGGACTCGAGGAACTTGCGCACGTACCCGTACGCGGTGCGCTCGGCCAGCGTCGCGATGGTGCCGGCGCGGTAGACGTTCTCCTTGCCCAAAAGCTCTTCGGCGTACTGGTGGGCCCGGGACTGGTATTCGCCCGAGAAGTTGAGGTCGATGTCCGGCACTTTGTCGCCGTGAAAACCCATAAACGTCTCGAACGGAATGTCGAAGCCGTCTTTGTGCAGCTCCGCGCCGCACTGCGGGCAGCTCTCCCGGGGCAGATCGATGCCGCAGCCCACCGAGCCGTCGGTGAAAAACCGGCTCCAGCGGCACCGGGGGCATACGTAGTGGGGCGGCAGGGGGTTGACTTCGGTGATGCCGCAGAGGGTGGCCACCAGCGACGAGCCCACCGAGCCCCGGGAGCCCACCAGATAGCCGTCCTCCAGAGACTTTTTCACCAGCAGGTGCGCGATGTAGTACAGCGGCGCGAAGCCGTTGTCGATGACGGCCCGCAGCTCCCGTTCCAGCCGCTCCTGCACGATGGGCGGCGGCGGGTCGCCGTAGCGGGCCTTGGCCGTCTCCCGGGCGATGCGCTCGATTTCTTCGGCCGCCCCGGGCACGTCGGGCGTGTGCAGCCCTTCCGGCACCGGGCCCATCTCCTGGCAGCGGTCGGCGATTTGCCGCGGGTAGTCGATGACGACCCGGCGGGCCCGCTCTTCGCCCAAATACGCAAACTCCTCCAGCATTTCCGCGGTGGTGCGCAAATACAGCGGCGTGGGCCGCTCGGCGGTGGAAAAGCCGTGGCCGGCCATGATGATGCGGCGGAAGATCTCGTCCTCCGGGTGGATGAAGTGCGCGTCGGACGTGGCCACCACGGGCATGCCCAGTTCCTCGGCCAGCGACACGATGGTCCGGTTGATGTCCCGCAGGCCTTCTTCGTCCTTCACCGTGCCGTCGTCGACCAGGAAGCGGTTGTTGCCCAAAGGCTGGATCTCCAGGTAATCGTAAAAGCGGGCGATCTCCAGCAGGCGCTGGCGCGGCTGCCCTTCGAGAATGGCCTGGAACAGCTCGCCCGCCTCGCACGCGGAGCCGACAATGAGGCCCTCGCGGCGCTTTTCGATTTCGGACCTGGGAATCCGCGGATGGCGGTAGAAATGGTGCAAGTGGGACAGCGACACCAGCTCGTACAAGTGCCGCAGGCCCGTCTTGTCGGCGGCCAGGATGACGATGTGGTACGAGCGGCCCCGCTCGTCGCCGTCGTTGACCAAATAGCCTTCGACGCCGTAAATGAGCTTGATGCCCGCGGCTTTGGCCGCCGCGTACGCGTCGGGAAACGCGTGGACGACGCCGTGGTCCGTCACCGCGATGGCCGGATGGCCCCACTCCGCGGCCTGGCGAATAATGTCCCTGGTGTCGGCGGCGCCGTCCAGGCTGCTCATTTTCGTGTGCAGATGCAGCTCCACCCGTTTTTCCGGGTGATCGTCCGTGCGCCGCCGCGGCGGCGCTTCCGCGACGGCCGAGGGGTCGATGACCAGTTCCTGGGTAAAGCGATCGATCTCGGCCCGGCCCCGTACTTTCACCCACTGCCCCTTTTTCACGGGGGGCTTGGCGTCGGCCTCGCCGCGGACGAAGGCCTTGACGGTGATGGAGTCGGTCTTGTCCGTGATGTCGAAGGTGAGCAGCTGCCCGCCCCGGACCTCCCGCGCCTCGCACGTCAGCACTTCGCCTTCGACGATGACCTCCCGGCGCGGTTCCCGCACGTCCCCCAGCGGCGTGGGCTCGCCGTCAATGCGCTCCACCAGCAGGGACGACCCGGCCCGGCCGTTGCCCCGCCGCCGGCTTTCCCGGCCCGAGGGCGGCGCGACGGGAATGCCGTTGGCGGCCCGCTCGAGGATGAAGTTCATGTACTGGTCTTCGTCCAGCTCCTCCAGGGGCGGCGGCTCCTCC
>QGSR01000266.1 GCA_003387805.1 Bacillota bacterium
CAAAGCCGGATTCCCGCCAGGGGCAGCAAGACCGGGTTGGCAGCCCGCCCGCCGCCGTAGCCGCCCGGCCGGCCGCCCGCGGCGACGACGCGGTGGCACGGCACTACGATGCTGACGGGATTGCGGCCCACGGCCGCGCCGACGGCCCGGGACGCGCCCGGTTTGCCCAGGGCCGCGGCCACCTCGCCGTATGTGTACGCCCGGCCGTAGGGAATGGTCAGCAGAAAGGCCCACACCGCCCGCTGAAAAGGCGTGCCTTCCAGGCGCAGGGGAAGATCGAAGCGGCGCCGGCGTCCGGCAAAGTATTCTTCCAGCTGACGCACGGCGCTGCGGACGGGCGCGGGCAGGCCCCGGCCCGCCGCCGCCCCGGCCCGGGCGGCGGCGCGGGACGGCGCCCCGCCGAGGAAGCGAATGTGGGTCACGGCCTCGTGGCCGCCGCCTACCAGCAGCAGCCCGGCGGGCGTCTCCATGATGACTTCGGCGGTGGGCGTCACGGCGGCAAAACTCCCTTTTTCGGGAGACTTCGTCCCTCCCGCCGCGTATCCCTGTCTCCCCCCGGGCCCGTGCCCTTACCCGGCCCGGGCCGTTCCCCCGGCGCGCCGCAGCCCCGCGACGAAGCGGGCACCCGCGGCGGCCGCGGCGCCGGGCGAGCCGGCCCGCTCCATCACGTCGATGAGAGCGCTGCCCACGATGACGCCGTCCGCGACGCGGCCCACGCGGCGGGCCTGCTCGGCGCCGGCAATGCCGAACCCCACCGCAACGGGCGTTTCGCCCGCGAAGGCCCGGACGCGCGCCAAAAACGCGGGGACGGTCTCGGGCAGCCGCTCCCGCGCGCCCGTCACCCCGGTCACCGAAACGCAGTAAATGAAGCCCGAGGCGACCTGCCCGATGAGGGCCAGACGGGCGTCGGTGCTGGTGGGCGCCGCCAAAGGCACCAGGTCCAGGCCTGCCGCCCGGGCCGCCCCGCGCAGCGGCGCGGCCTCCTCCGGCGGCAGGTCCGGCACGATGAGTCCGTTGGCGCCCGCGGCCGCGGCGGCCGCGGCGAAGGCCTCCTCGCCTTTCCGAAAGACGCAGTTGTAATACGCCAGCAGCACCATGGGCACGCGGACGCCCCGGGCGCGTGCCGCGGCCACCATGTCCAGCACGCCGGCCACCGTGGTGCCGGCGGCCAGGGCCCGCTGCCCCGAGCGCTGAATGGTGGGGCCGTCGGCCAGCGGATCCGAATACGGAATGCCGATCTCGATGATGTCCGCGCCCGCGTCGGCCAGGGCCGCCACCGCGTCCACCGTGGAGCCCAGGGCCGGGTCGCCCGCGGTGACGTAGGGGATCAGCGCCGGCCGCCCCTCGGCCTTGGCGCGGAAAAACGCCTGCGTCAGCGGGCCGGGGCTTGGACGAACGTGCGCGCTCACGCCTCCTCGCTCCCTTCCAGCAGCGCCGCCACGTGCTGCACGTCTTTGTCGCCGCGGCCGGACAAATTGACCAGGACCACGTCGTCCGGGGCCAGCTCCGCCGCGACCTTCACCGCATGGGCCACCGCGTGGGCGCTCTCCAGGGCCGGCACGATGCCTTCCAGCCGGCTCAGCAGCCGGAACGCCTCCAGCGCCTCCTCGTCCGTCACCGCCACGTACTCGGCCCGGCCCGAGTCTTTCAGCCAGCTGTGCTCGGGGCCCACGCCCGGGTAGTCCAGTCCGGCCGACACGCTGTGCGCGGGCAAAATCTGCCCGTCTTCGTCGTGGAGCAAGTAGCTTTTGGCCCCGTGCAGCACGCCCGCCCGGCCGGCGCTCAGCGCCGCCGCGTGGCGGCCGGTGCCCGGGCCCGCCCCGCCGCCCTCCACGCCCACCAGGCGCACCTCGGGCTCGGGAATGAACTCGTGAAAAATGCCCATCGCGTTGCTGCCGCCGCCGACGCACGCGACGACGGCCGCCGGCAGCCGCCCCGCCTGCGCCAGCAGCTGCTCTTTCGCTTCTTTGCCGATGACCGACTGAAAATCCCGCACCATGGTCGGGTACGGATGGGGCCCCACCACCGATCCGATGATGTAATGGGTGTCCTCCACCCGCGTGACCCAGTCCCGGATGGCTTCGTTGGTCGCGTCCTTCAGCGTGCGGGTGCCCGACGTCACCGGCACCACCCGGGCCCCCAGGAGCTCCATGCGGAACACGTTGAGCGCCTGCCGGCGCGTGTCCTCCTCGCCCATGTACACCACGCACTCCATGCCGAACATCGCGCAGACGGTGGCCGTGGCCACGCCGTGCTGTCCCGCGCCCGTCTCCGCGATGATGCGCCGCTTGCCCATGCGCCGGGCCAGCAAAATTTGGCCCATCGTGTTGTTGATCTTGTGCGCGCCGGTGTGCGTCAAATCTTCCCGCTTCAGGTAAATGCGGGCGCCGCCGGCGTGCTCGCTCAGGCGGCGGGCCAGGTAGAGCGGCGTGGGCCGGCCCACGTAGTGCGCCAAATAATGGGCCAGCTCCCGCTGGAAGGACGCGTCGGCCCGCGCCGCCTCGTAAGCCCGCTCCAGCTCCTCCAGCGCGGGCATGAGCGTTTCGGGCACGTAGCGGCCGCCGAAGGGCCCGAAGCGGCCCTTTTCACCGGCGGTGGTCGTCTGCGGCAAAGCCATCGGCTTCCCTCACCTTCCTCACGAAGCGCTGCATCTTTTCCGGGCACTTGCGCCCGGGCGCCGCCTCCACGCCGCTGCTGACGTCCACGGCAAAGGGCCGCACGGTCCGCACGGCGTCGGCCACGTTCTCGGGCGTGAGGCCGCCGGCCAGCACCACCGGCAGGCGCTTGCCCCGCGCGTCCAGCGCCGCCATGGCCGCCCGGGCCAGGCGCCAGTCGAACGTGCGTCCGGTGCCGCCGGCCCGGCCCGGGGAGAAGGTGTCCAGCAGGACGGCGTCGGCCGCCGTGCCGGCCACGGCGTTCACGTCGCGCTCGTCCCGCATGCGCACCGCCTGCGCCACCTGATACCCGAGGCGCTGCAGCCGCAAAATCACGGCCTCGTCCGCCCGGCCGTGCAGCTGGATGACGTGCAGTCCCGCGTCCTCGGCGGTGCGGGCCGCGGCATCGTACGTCTCGTCCACGAACACGCCCACCCGCACGACGAAAGGCGGCACGGCCCGGGCCAGCTCCCGGGCCGCCTGAGGGCTTACCCGGCGCGGGCTTTCGGCAAAGACGAAGCCGACGGCGTCCGCACCGCCCCGCTCCGCGGCCTCCACGCAGTTTCCCATATACATCCGAAGCTGCGGACGGCCTCCACGGTGACTATCCTTGCGGTGTCTCTTATATACATAA
>QGSR01000267.1 GCA_003387805.1 Bacillota bacterium
CCGGCCGGGGCGGCGGCGGGAATCCGCCCGGGGCGGGGGCGGGAAGCCGCCCGGGGCCGCGGCGGGGGCGGACGAGGGCGCATGAAGGCAAGCGGAAGGCCGGCCGAAGACGAGCCGAGGAGCGACGGCGCGGAGCTCGCCACCTGGGGAGACAGTCCCCGAAGTCGTCTCCACACGTGCAGGCGAAGGCCGTTCTTCACGCCGCCGAAGGAGATTTGGTGTCGGGAGCCCGGGTCGAGCGAGGGAAATATGGCGATGAGCCATGGATGGCCGCCGCAGCAGCGCCGGTGTCTCCACTGGTGGAGCCGGTTTGGAATGTTGTCGCCGCCGGTGGAGGTGAAACTCGAATTCGACGCCATTGGTGGAGATGTGAGGTCCGGTGTCCGGGTCGACCGAGCCGCATATGGCTTCTGGCGATGCGTGCCCGCCACCGATGCGCCCGCGTATTCACCGGTGGAGACGCGTCGCCATTTCGTCCCCACCAGTGGAGGACGATATCGTTTTCGGCGCCGCCGGTGGCGATGCGTCGTCAGCCGACCGGGTAATCCGCCGACATTATAGCCCTGAGCATTGGTTGACGACGCCGGACGGCGAGCTTCTCCACCTATGGAGACAAGACCTGACTTTGTCTCCATAGGTGGCGATGAAGACGCCGAAGACCGCCGTCTATGAAGATCCGCCGACGACGGAGGCTCCCAGACGGTCGCCAAACGATGAGTAAACGGCTGGCAAACTGCTACCGATCGATAATTAATCCGCCTCTAAACTACCACCAAACGAGCGCCAAGCGACTGCTAAATTACCGCAAGGGTCTGCTAAACCACTGCCCGGGCGTGCCAAACGATCGCCAACAGGCTTCTAAAGTATCGATAAGGGAGTTCCAAACCATCGCTAGCAAGTTGCTAGACTACCGCCAAGGAAGTACTAAACGACCGACAAACAGATGTTGAACGCTCGCCGTACGGCTGTTAGGGGAGCGACGCACGGCGCCGGGGCGGCCCAAACTCACGGCAGGCGGGCGCGGCCCAAAGCGGCGCCGGGACGTGACGGCTGCCCGGGCCGCAGCCGCTGGAGCTGCGCCGCAAGCCGGATTCGTCCGGGGCGCCGCTCCGGGCAGCCGACTGCCTGATGGCCTCGCTCACGAGCCGGTCGGATGGGGGTCAGTCACCAAACGACAGCCGCACGTACCACGTAGGATCGGGCCCGCCCTCGTACGTCAGCGCCAGGCGGCTGCGAATCGTATGGAGGCCGAACAGGTGGGCCTCCAGCAGGAAGCCGGCTTCTAGGACAGGGTATACGTAAAGGTGGAAGCCCGGATTCACGGACGCGCCCGGACCGCCGCCCGAAACGGGCGCACCCGACGTGCCGTCCGCGAAGGCCACGCCCGCAGCGTGGTCCGCG
Organism: Bacillota bacterium; assembly: GCA_003387805.1. GTDB lineage: Bacteria > Bacillota > Limnochordia > Limnochordales > ZCTH02-B6 > CALJUZ01. The sequence continues at coordinate 1,402 of QGSR01000267.1, forward strand.
AAGGCCACGCCCGCACCGTTGTCCACCAAGGCCACGCCCAGCCCGCCGCCGATGGACAGCTGTACGCCGCAGCGCAGACGCGCCCCCAGTTTGCGGGGTGCGCTGACGCGGTAGCGGCGGTAGACGGCCGCGGCCTTCGGGCGGAAATCGGGCGCGCCGAAGAGGCCGCGGCTGTCCCGTCCCACGTCGACGACCAGCTCCCGGCCCGCCGTGGTAAGGGCGTCGGGCGCGGGCCAGCGCACCTGGACGTGCCACTCGGCATCCCCGCCCGGTGGGGCGCTTTCCCAGCGGGCGGCCCATGCGGCGGAGCGGGCCGACGGGGTGGACCGGACGCCCAGTGTTCCTGCGACGGCGGCGCCGGGCTGCCAGCGGTGGGTGCCCGGTCCGGAGAAGGCGAACAGGCTAGCGCAAAGCCTGCCGCAGTGGCCGGCGCCGATGCCGAGGCCGTGGCTCCACGTCCGCCCGTCGGCGGCCAGCGTGTAGTCGAGAAACCAGGGCAGCAGCGGCCGCTCGCCGCCCAAGGGCACGCGCACGTCCACCATGTAATGCGGCGGCTGGCCCGGCCGGACCGTGACGTCGGGCAGCAGCACGGGCGTGCGTCCCGACGCCACGGCGGCCCGGGCCGCGGCTTCGTCCACCATGCGGACGAACCGCTCCATCGGGACGCCCTCCGTCCGGCGCGGCCGGCCCAGCGGCAGGTCCGGGTCCAGGCGGAGCAGCCCGGCCTTGATTTCGTCCATCGCTTCCATGGCCGCCCGGTAGCCTTCCTCGATGAAATACGCGGCCCGGTCGTATTCCATATAGGAATTGTCCGCCACGTCGGGCGTGACGATGACGTCCGCCGCCTCGATCTGATCGTCGTGGTGCCGGGCCAGCAGCACGTCCAGCGCCATTTGCAGGTTGGAAAAGACGTTTTCGAAGTCCGCTTCCTCGCCCGGGCGGCGGCTGACGTCCACGGCGATGATAAAGTCCGCGCCCGCCGCCTGCGCCGCGCGGACGGGCACGACGCTGAGCAGGCCGCCGTCCACGTAGTACGCGCCGTCGATCTCCACCGGCGGAAACATGCCGGGAATGGCCATGCTGGCCACGATGGCCCGCCCCAGTGGGCCGTGGCTCAGGGCCACTTCGGCGCCGCTTTGCAGGTCGACGACCACCGAATAGTACGGCACGGGCAAATCCTCGACGCGGGCGTAGTTCGTCAGCTCGTTGATGAACAGCTCGAACCGTCCCGTGTCGACCAGGCCGCCCCCGGGCGGAATGCGGGGTGAGAAGAAGCGGTTGAGGTCCACCTGGGTCACCAGGTAGGTCAGGTTTTCCACGGACAGGCCCGAAGCGTACAGACCCGCCACGATGCTGCCCATGCTGGTGCCGACGAGAATGTCGACGGGGACGCCGTTTTCCTCCAATGCCTTCAGCAGGCCGATATGGCTGAAGCCCCGGGCCGCGCCGCCGCCCAGCACGACCGCGACCCGCGGGCGGCCTTCGTCAGCGCCGCGGGCGCCGCGGGGCCCCGCCTCGGCCGGAGCCGCCTGTGACAGAGACGCCGACGGGGATACGAGCGGCTCCTGCTGCGAGAGCGAGGCCAGCTGGGGCGTGAGCGGCTCCTGCTGCGAGAGCTGCGCCGGCGGGGGCGCGAGCGAGTCCTGCGGCCAAAGCGGTGCCTCCGGCGAGAGCCGCGCCTGCGGCAGAAGCCAATCCGGCGCGGGCGCCTGCGACGCCAAGGCGCCCTCGGGCCGCGCGGCGCCGGCTAGCACCAGCGCCAGAAGGGTCGCCAGCACGAGGCCCCCCCAACGGCGCCGGCGGGTCCGCGGCGCTGGTTCCGGCAAGGCGAAGACGCGTCGCACGCGAGACATTCCTTCACGCAAGGAGGCTCCC
>QGSR01000028.1 GCA_003387805.1 Bacillota bacterium
CGGCGCACATGGGAGACCTCACATCCTTTCTCGCTGTGGTGGTTTGTGTGAGGTCTCCCTTTTTTCGCGTCAAGTGGCTAATCCTGCCTGGACAGCCAGTTACCCCCAGAAAACGTTACTCTATCATCGGGTTATTGGCCCGTGAGGCCCGCGGCCCGCCGCAGGCGCGCCACCTCCGCGTCCGTCAGCCGGCGGCAGGCGCCGGGCGGCAGCGCTCCCAGCTCCACCGGGCCCACCGCAGTGCGTACCAGCCGCACCACGGGATGGCCCACGTGGCGGCACATGCGGCGCACCTGGCGTTTGCGTCCTTCGGACAAGGTGATCTCCAGGACCGAACGCCGCCCGCCCCGGGCCAGGAGCCGCACGCGCGCGGGCGCCGTCATGCCGTCCTCCAGCGGCACGCCCTCGGCCAGCATCTGGAGCGCTTCGTCGCTGACCGTGCCCTGCACCGTCACCCGGTAGCGCTTCTCCACGCCGTAGCGGGGGTGCATGAGGCGGTGGGCCAGGCGGCCGTCGCTGGTGAGCAGCAGCAAGCCTTCGCTGTCCGCGTCCAGCCGGCCCACGGGGTACACCCGGGCGCCGGCGTCTTGCACCAGGTCCATGACGGTGGGGCGCCCTTGGGGGTCGTGCACCGTCGTCACGTACCCGCGGGGCTTGTGGAGGGCGATGTACACCAGCTCTTCGGGAGGGGTGAGGATGCGTCCGTCGACCTCGACGCGATCCGTGGCGGGGTCGATTTTCGTCCCGGGCTCGCGCACGACGCGGCCGTTGACGCGCACGCGGCCTTCCGCGATCATCGTTTCGCACGCCCGGCGGGACGCGACGCCGCACCGGGCCATAAACTTCTGCAGCCTCTCCAGGGCCAACCGCCAACCACCTCGGCCCCGCCCCCGGGGCCGGGGGCGTTACGGGGTCAGGGGCGTCGCGGTCTGATCCGAGCGCCCCCTTCCGTTGCTGAATATGTTTTGCAAGCCGTCCATCACGTCCGGTGCCAGGTCCAGCAGCCGGTCGTAAATGGCCGCGTTCTTGTCGATGGTCATGAGCCGGATCTGCCCCTGGCCCACGACGAGAAAGGCCACGGGCTGCAGCGAGATGCCCGCCCCGCTGCCGCCGCCGAAGGGGTAGCCCTCGTCCCCGCCGTTTTCCGCTTCAAACTCGGTGCCGCCGGCGGCAAAGCCGAAGGACACCTTCGACACCGGCACGACCACTGTGCCGTCGGGCGTTTCCACCGGATCGCCCAAGATGGTGTTGACGTCCACCATCGCTTTGAGGCTCTCCATCGCGGTTTGCATCAAACCTTCGATGGGGTGCTGTTCGCTCACGGCCTGTCGCTCCCTCCCGCGGCGCCCGGCGGGCGGCCGGTCGCCTCGCGGTCTCGCGGTTAATCTGACCCGGCCGCGGGCGATGTATGCGGGTCCTCGGCGCCGGCGGGCGTTTCCGGTTCGGGAAGGGGCGGCAAGTCGTCCAGGGAGTTCAAACCGCACCAGTGCAAGAACTTTTCCGTCGTCCGGTACAAAATGGGCCGTCCCGGCCCGTCGGCCCGGCCGGCCTCCTCGATGAGCTCCCGGTCCTGCAGCGACTGCAGCGCCGATTCCGAGCGGACGCCCCGTAGATGATCGATTTCAGCCCGCGTGACGGGCTGCTTGTACGCGATGATGGCCAGCGTCTCCAAAGCGGCCCGCGACAGCGGCGCGGGCGGGCGCGGCTCCCGCAGGCGGGCCAGCAGCGGAGCGAAATCCGGCCTGGTGGCCAGCTGCCAGCCGTTGTTGACGCGGACAAGGCACAGCCCGCGCGTGGGGTCTTCCGCCAGCCGCCGCTCCAGCATGGCCACCGCGGCCGCCACCTGCCGGGGCTCCCACCCCGTCAGGCGGGCCAGCTCCCCGTCCGAGAGGGGCTCCGGGCTGGCGAACAGCAGCGCCTCCACCGCCGCGGCCAGCCGCTCCAGCGTTTCGGGAATGTACGTCTGCTCCACGCCGACTCCCCCTTACGCCGCATGTTCCAGGTGCAGCTCGCCGAAAGGCTCGCTCTGGCGCACCCGCACGCTGCCCATGTGCACCAGCTCCAGCACGGCCAGAAACGTCACGATCCATTCCCAGCGGGACGCTTGGCGGGAAAACAAGGACCGGAAGGGCACCGCGCCCGCCGCGGCCCGCAGCGCCCGGCGCACCCGGATCATCGCGCCCCGCAGATCGACTTTGCGCAGCACCGGCGGCGGCGCCGGCTCCGGGCGCTCGCGGGTCAGAAGCTCCGCAAAGGCCTCGGCCAGCCGCTGCACCGAAAAGCCGGCCGGCGGGCCGGGCGCTGCCGCCGGGCCTTCGCCGGTCAGCGACACCGGGCGCAGGCCGTACAGCTCCCGGACCTGGGCCAGCTCGGCCAGCACCGCGGCCGCTTCCTTGTAGCGCTTGTATTCGGCCAGCCGCTGCCGGAGCTCCTCCTCCAGCGCCGCCGCGTCTTCTTCCTCTTCGCCCTCGTCCTCCACCACCGCGTGGGGCAGCAGGTGGCGGGCTTTGATGCGCACCAAAAGGGCGGCCATGGCCAGGTACTCCCCCGCGGCCTCCAGCTCCACCCGGGGAACTTGAGCGAGGAAGTCCAGGTACTGCCGGGCGATTTCGGCGATGGACACTTCCCAGATGTCCACCTCTTGCTTTTCAATCAGGTGGAGCAGCAAGTCCAGCGGCCCTTCGAACACCGCCAGGCGCACCTGGTACATTCAGCCCACCACCAGCCGCGCCACCGCCGAATAGGCCGGCTGCAGCACGCGGAACAGCATGCCCGACACCACCAGGAGCAGCAGGATGACGGTGCCGTACGACTCCAGGCGCGCGTAGCGGTACGCGTAGCGCCGGGGCAGGATGCCCATCAGCACTTTCGAGCCGTCCAGAGGCGGCAGCGGCAGCATGTTGAACACGGCCAGCCAGATGTTGAGCTGGACCGACACTTGCAAAAACATCCAGGTGGCCCGCAAGGCCCCGGGCGGCACGATGTTCAGGATGAACGGCGCCAGGCGGGCCAGTGCGAAGGCCAGCGCGATGTTGGACAACGGCCCCGCCAGCGCGACCCACATCATGTCCCGCCGCGGGTTTTTGAACCGGGCCGGATTCACCATGACCGGCTTGGCCCAGCCGAAAGAAAAGAAGAACAGCATCAGCGTGCCGACGGGGTCCAGGTGGGCCAGGGGATTCAGCGTCAGGCGGCCGTCGAACTTGGGGCCCGGATCGCCCAGGCGCACGGCCGCCGCCGCGTGGGCGTACTCGTGGATGGCCAGGGCCAAAAGCACCGCGGCCACGCGCAAAATCAACACGTCAAGCCTGAAATCCGAAATCATCATGCTGCGGTTCCCCCCCCGCCGTTCCCGTCGCCTACTCCGGTTTCGTGCTCCCGCCGGCCGCGCCGCCGCCCGTCGCGGCGGCCAGCCACGACGGCACCACGTCGCGCGCGACCAGGTCGGCGTACGTCTCGCGGCGGACCATCAGCTCGTGCCGGCCCTGATGGACCAGCACCATGGCCGGCCGCGGGATGCGGTTGTAGTTGCTGGCCATGGAGAAATTGTACGCCCCCGTGTCAAAGACCGCCAGCACGTCGCCCGGCTCGGGTTCGGGCCCGTGCAGCTCCTCGATGAGCACGTCGCCGGACTCGCAGTACTTCCCCGCGACGGCCACCGGCCCGGCCGCCGGCGCCGCGCCCAGCTTGTTGGCCAAAACGGCGCGGTGCCGGGTCCTGTACAGCGCCACCCGGGGGTTGTCGCCCATCCCGCCGTCGATCATGACGTAGGTGCGCACGCCCGGAATGCGCTTGACGAAGCCCACGGTGTAGAGCGTGACGCCCGCGGGCCCGACGATGGAGCGCCCCGGCTCCAGCAGCAGCTCGGGCGCGGGCAGCCCCGCCTCCTCCACCCGGGCCAGCACCCGGCGGGCGATGCGCCGCACGAACGCGTCCGGCGCCGGCACGTCTTGCTCGTCAAGGTAGCGGATGCCCAGGCCCCCGCCCATGTTGAGCTGCTGGGCCGCGACGCCCGTCTCCCTTTGCGCTTCGGCCAAAAAGCGCACCATCAGGTCCACCGCGGCGTCGTAGGGCGAAAGGTCGGTAATTTGCGAGCCGATGTGGCTGTGGTATCCCCGCAGTCGGAGCCACGGCGACGCCGCGGCCCGTTTGGCCGCGGCCAGGGCCTGCCCGCGGGCCATGGGGATGCCGAATTTGGAATCCAGCTGGCCGGTGCGGACGTACGAATGGGTGTCCGCGGCCACGCCGGGCGTAATGCGCAGCAGCACGTCGGCCGGGCGGCCGGCCCGCTGCGCGGCCCGCTCCAGACGCTCCAGCTCGCCCTCGTTGTCCACGACGATGCGCCCGACGCCGGCCTGCACCGCCATGTCCAGCTCCTCGTCGGACTTGTTGTTGCCGTGGAAATAAATGCGCTCGGGGGGAAACTGCGCCGTCAGCGCCGTATACAGCTCGCCGCCGGAGACGACGTCCAGCCCCAGGCCCTCCTCGGCCGCGATGCGGCACATGGCGGCGGTGAGCAGCGCTTTGCCCGCGTACAGCACGCGGCCTTTCGGGTACGACTCCTCCATGGCCCGCCGGTAGGCCCGCATGGCCTCCCGCACGCGCCCTTCGTCCAGCACGTAGAGCGGCGTGCCGTAGCGGCGCGCCAGTTCGACGGCGTCGCAGCCGCCGATGAGCAGATGTCCTTCGTTGCTTGCGGACACGGTCCGGCCCTCGTCCAGCGGCACCGCGGATACCTCCGTCCTTGGCACTCTCTCCATCTTAACACACAGACGGACCGCCGGTGAAGGCTCGGATGCGGGCTACGAGTCGGGATACGCGCCTTTGCGGGACTTTTTCGGCGTCGCGCGGACGCCCACCTGGAGAATGGGAAAGCGGAACAGCAGGCGCACCAGCGCCTTGCCGTTGAAGGGCAGCAGCGGGTAGAGATACGGCAGGCCGAAGGAGTTGGTCAAAGCCAGCCACAGGAACGTCCCGGCCAGGCCCGCGCCGAAGCCCCACCAGCCCCACAGCGCCACCAGCACGAACAGCCCGTAGCGGAACAGCCGCAGCGCGTGGGCGAACTCGATGCTGGGGGTGGCGAAGGACATCAGCGCGGCCACGGCCACGTACAGCACGGTCTCCGGCACGAACACGCGCACGGTGATGGCCAGCTCGCCCAGCAAGATCGCGCCGACGATGCCCAGCGCCGTAGACATGGCCGTGGGCGTGTGAATGAGGGCCTGGCCGATCAGGACCAGGCCGAACTCCAGCAGCAGAAACTGCAGCCACAGCGCGACCCGGGGCTTCTCCGCCGGGCCGATGAACGAAATCCAATCCGGCGCCGTCTCCCACGTGGCCACCGCCAGCCACGCGGGCCCCAAAACCAGCGACAGGCCGATGGCCAAAAACCGCACCCAGCGCATGAACGTGCCCACCGCCGGCGCCTGGAAGTACTCCTCCGCGTGCTGGGTGAAGTGCCAGACGTTGGCCGGCAAGATGATCGCGGTGGGCGACGTGTCCACGAACACGACCACGTGGCCTTCGGCCAGGTGGGCCGCGACCACGTCGGGCCGCTCGGTGAGCCGGGCCAGGGGAAACGGATTGAGCCGCTGCCCCACCAGCAGCTCGATGAGGCTTTGCGCCCCCATGGTCAGGGCGCCCACGTCCACGTTTTCCAGGCGGCGGCGGATCTTGTCGACGGTGTCGGGATTGGCCACGCCGTCGATGTAGCCCAGCGCGACGTCGGTGCGGGACCACTGGCCCACGGAGCGCATCTCGAACCGCAGGTTCGGGTCCCGCAGCCGCCGGCGGATGAGGGCCGTGTTGAAGACGATGGTCTCCACCAGGCCCTCGCGGCTGCCCCGGGTCACCCGCTCCAGATCCGGCTCCTCCACGCCCCGCACCGGGTACTCGCGGAGATCCAGGATGACGGCGTCCGTGCACCCGTCCACCAGCAGGGCCGCGGGCCCCGCCAGCACCTGGTCCACCACTTCCTCCAGCGTGGAGACGGTGTCGACCTCGAAGTAGGGCAGCCCCGACCGGAGCAGCTTCTTTATGGGCTGCGGCGCCAGATCCTCGCGGCGCAGGCGCATCAGAAACTTCATGACGTGGACCGTCGCCGTGTCCTTGATCAGGCCGTCAATAAAGATGAGGGCGGCGTCCCGCCCTCCTACGCTCAGCTCCCGCACCAGCACGTCGAAGGTGACGCCGACGCCCAGGCGCCGCTTCAGTTCGCTTAAGTTTTCGTTCAGGCTGCGAGCCAGCGGCAAGACGGTCCCCCCATGGCGCCGCGCGGGCGGTGTTCACCGGGTGATGGACGTCGGCACGAACAGATCCGCGATGCCGATGACGACCGCGGCCAGAAGGGCCCCCAGCACCGTGACGGACATGCCGGGCACGAAAAACTGCGCGGCCCACACGACCAGCGCGGCGATGATAAACCCGACGACGCCCCGGCCGAAAGGCGACGCCTTCCTGCCCATCGTCGCCTCCACCACCCAGCCCAGCGCGGCGATGACGAGCGCGGCCAGCAGCGCGTGCCAAAACGTCAGCGGCGAAAATCCCGGCACGACCAGCCCGACGAACATCAGCACCAGCGCCGACACGACAAAGCGCACGACGGTTCCGATCCAGTCCACGCGGCTCACCTCCTAAGGCGCCATCACTCCCCCCGTAGTATGGCTGCCCGGCCCCCGGATCAGTCGGCCGGCTGCAAAATTTGCCGAAAGACGCGCAGGAAATTGCCGCCAAGAATGGCGCGGATCTCCTCGTCGCCGTAGCCCCGGGCCGCCAGCGCCTCGGTGACGGCCGGAAGCCGCGCCACGTCCTCCGCGCCTTCGGGCGTGGACGAGATGCCGTCGAAGTCCGACCCGAGGCCCACGTGGCCGGGGCCGACCAGATCGACGATGTGGTCTACGTGCCGCACGATGTCCTCCACGGACGCGCGGCCCCCGTCGGCGAGAAAGGGCGGGCAGAAGTTGATGCCCATGACGCCGCCGGCGTCGGCCAGCGCCTTGATCTGCCGGTCGGTGAGATTGCGCCGGTGATCGCACACCGCTTTGGCGTTGGAGTGGGACGCGATGACGGGCGCGTCGCTGATCTCCAGCACGTCCCAGAAACCGGCCTCGGAAAGATGCGACACGTCCACGATCATCCCTAGGCGGTTCATCTCCCTGACCACGTCGCGGCCGAACGCGGTCAGGCCGCCGCCCGCCCCTTTGGCCGCTCCGACGCCTTCGCCCAGCTCGTTGCGGCCGTTCCACGTCAGCCCCATGGCCCGCACACCCAGACGGTAGAAGGCCCGCAGGGCGCTGAGGCTGCCTTCCAGCGCGGCGCCGTCCTCGATGGACAGCAGCACCCCGATTTGGCCCGCCTGCGCGGCGGCGTCGATGTCCCGGGCCGACAGCACGAGGCGGAAATCGTCGCGCAGGCGCTCGGTTTCGGCGACGACGGCGTCCAGGAGCTCCAGGCAGCGCCGCAGCCGGCCGTGTTTCCGGCTGTCCGCGTCGACCCAGAGCGCGAACACCTGCAAGTCCACGCCGCCGGCCCGCAGCCGCGGCAAATCCACGTGCCCCGGGGCGGCGCCGCCCCCGGGCGTCAGCGAGTCCCCCGCCGCCAGCCTCAGAGCGGTGTCGCAGTGCGCGTCCACGACAAAGCTTTCCCGGTGCAGCCGATGCACGTCGCTCATACGCATCTCCTTTCGCGAAAAAACCGGTCCGGCGCACCTTCGGCGCGCGGACCGGTTTTCCTTCGCACGGTCGGCATTGGCAAACGTTGCGTCCGTACTGACTGTGAGCGTTTACTTGGCGTACTCGACGGCCCGGGTCTCGCGGATGACGGTCACCTTGATTTGACCGGGGTACTGTAGTTCCGACTCGATACGCTTCACGATGTCCCGGGCCATGACGGCGGCCATGTCGTCGTCCACTTTGTCGGGCCGGACCAGAATCCGCACTTCCCGGCCCGCCTGAATGGCGTACGATTTCTCGACGCCTTCGAACGAGTTGGCGATGGCCTCCAGCCGTTCCAGCCGCTTGATGTAGTTGGCCAGGCTTTCACGGCGGGCGCCCGGCCGGGCCGCCGACACCGCGTCGGCCGCGGCCACCAGCATGGCCTCCACCGTCTGCGGCTCTTTGTCCCCGTGGTGGCATTCCACCGCGTGGATGACGGCTTCGGACTCGCGGTAGCGCCGCAGCAGCTCGACGCCGATCTCCACGTGGGTGCCTTCCGTCTCGTGGTCAACGGCTTTGCCGATGTCATGCAGAAGGCCGGCCCGGCGGGCCACCTTCACGTCGCAGCCCAGCTCCGCGGCCATCATGGCGGCGATGTGGGCCACTTCAATCGAGTGCTTCAGCACGTTCTGCCCGTAGCTGTAGCGGTACTTCAAGCGACCCAGCAGCTTCACCAGCTCCGGATGGAGGCCGTGCACGTTGGCGGACAGGCACGCCTGCTCGCCTTCCTCACGGATGTTCTCCTCCACCTCCTTGCGGGCTTTGGCGACCATCTCCTCAATCCGGGCCGGGTGAATGCGGCCGTCGGCGATGAGCTTCTCCAGCGCGATGCGGGCGATTTCGCGCCGCACCGGATCAAAGCCGGACAAGACCACCGCTTCGGGCGTGTCGTCGATAATGAGGTCGATGCCGGTCTGCGCCTCCAGCGTCCGAATGTTGCGACCTTCGCGTCCGATGATGCGGCCTTTCATGTCGTCGCTGGGCAACGTGACCACGGACACGGTGGCCTCGGACACGTGGTCCGCGGCGCAGCGCTGAATGGCCAGGCCGATGATGTTGCGGGCTCGCTTGTCCGCTTCCTCCCTGGCCTCCTGCTCCATCTCGCGGATCATGACGGCCATGTCGTGCCGCACTTCTTCCTCAACGGTCTTGAGCAGGTACTCCTTGGCCTCTTCCGTCGTCAGCCCGCTCAGCCGCTCCAGTTCCGCCCGCTGGCGTTCCAGCAGGGCGTCGGCTTCCTGGTGTTTGCGCTCCAGGACCTCGGCCCGGCGGTTGAGCGATTCCTCCCGCTTTTCCACTTGCGAGAGGCGACGGTCCAGGTTTTCCTCCTTCTGCAGCAGCCGCCGCTCCAGCTGCTGCAGCTCCTGGCGGCGTTCTCGTATCTCTTGTTCCGCCTCCTGGCGCAGGCGGACCGCTTCCTCCTTGACCTCCACCAGCGCCTCGCGGACTTTCGCTTCCGCGTCACGCCGGGCTTGCTCCAGGATTTGGCCGGCCTGCACTTCGGCGGAACGGATCTTCGACTCGGCAATGGCCCTCCGCAGCGCGTACCCTCCGGCTACGCCCAGGGCGGCGCCTGCTAGGGCCCACAAAAGCAGTACCAGCGACTGCTCCACCTCCCCTCGGTTGTCAAGGTGCCGTCGGTTTCCATCCGATCAGTTGCTTCAGGTTGCAAAGAAGGCCGAGCCACGGCTCGGCCTCGTCGAATGTTATGTCGGAACCACTTACACCCGCGAGTATTTTAATCCGTATCAGGGGGAGTGTCAACTTGGGCCAGCGCCGCGTACACCGTTTCCGGAGAGAACCCGCGGCGGGCCAGAAACGCCGCCAGGCGCCGCCGCCGCACGTCGTCGGGCTGGCCCGCCAGCCGCCGCGCCCGGCGCGCCGCCTCCTCGCGGCACAGCCGCTCCTCCAGCTCCGGCGGCAGCATGTCCGCCAGCACCCGCTCCACCACGGGCGCGTCCACGCCCTTCTGCCGCAGCTCGGCCTCCAGGCGGCGCCGGCCGCTGGGCGAATGGAGCAGGCGATATTCCACCCAGCTGCGGGCGAACCGCTCGTCGTCCACGTAGCCCAGGCGGCGGCACCAGTTTACGGTCTCCTCGATGACCGGATCGGAAAAGCCGGCGCGCCGGAGGCGGTCCTCCAGCTCGCGCCGGCTGCGGTCGCGCGCGGCCAGAAGCCGCAGCGCCCGCGCTTGCGCTTTGGCCAGGTCCGGCTCAGGAATCGGCGGCCACCACCGCTTCTTCGCCGGCGCGCCGGATGACGGGCGGCAGCCCGGCGGCTTCGCGCGCTTTGTTCTCCAGCTCCTCGGCCACTTCCGGGTTTTCCTGCAGGAACTGCTTTGCGTTCTCCCGCCCCTGGCCCAGGCGGATGTCGCCGTAGGAGTACCACGTGCCGCTGCGGGAGACGATGCCGAACTCGGACGCCACGTCCAGAATGCTGCCCTCCCGGGAGATGCCGTAGCCGTACATGATGTCAAACTCGGCTTCCTTGAATGGCGGAGCGACCTTGTTCTTGACGATGCGCACCCGGGTGCGGTTGCCTACGATCTCCGAGCCTTGCTTGATGGACTCCAGCCGGCGGATGTCCATGCGGATGGACGAGTAGAACTTCAGAGCCCGGCCGCCGGGCGTCACTTCGGGCGAGCCGAACATGACGCCGACCTTTTCGCGGATCTGGTTGATAAACACGACGATGGTGCGCGACTTGCTGATGGCGCCCGTCAGCTTCCGCAGCGCCTGGGACATGAGGCGGGCCTGCAGCCCTACGTGCGCGTCGCCCATTTCGCCCTCGATCTCGGCCCGCGGCACCAGCGCGGCCACCGAGTCGACCACGACCACGTCCACCGCGCCGCTGCGCACCAGCGCCTCGGCGATCTCCAGCGCCTGCTCGGCGGTGTCGGGCTGCGAGATGAGCAAGTTGTCGATGTCCACGCCCAGCCGCGCGGCGTAGGCCGGATCCTGCGCGTGCTCCGCGTCGATGAACGCGGCCATGCCGCCCATCTTCTGGGCTTCCGCCATGATGTGCAGCGCCAGCGTCGTCTTGCCCGACGACTCGGGGCCGTAAATTTCCACGATGCGGCCCCGGGGCACGCCCCCTACGCCCAGCGCGATGTCCAGCGCCAACGAGCCCGTCGAGATGACCTCCACGTTGCGCTCGGCCGTCGCTTCGCCGAGACGCATGATGGAGCCCCGGCCGAACTGCTTTTCGATTTGAAACAGCGCCGCTTCCAGCGCCTTTTGCTTGTCCGCGGTCGTCAACGCAAAATCCCCCTCTTCAAAAGCACGGCGCCGGGCCCGCGGGGCCCGCGTAAACGCCGTCCGCCACGGTGGTCGGGCCGGTCGGTTTGGACGTGGGGAACTGCCGAAACTTTCGACGTCGGGCCGGGCGTTCCTTTGTCCCCTAAGCCCGCCCGCGCCCCGCCCGGCCCCGGCGGCCCGTCAGCTGAAATCCACCTGGCCCAGGGCGCAGCGGCGGATCAAGTCCAGCGCCGCCATCGCGGTGTACTGGCGCACCCGGTCGCGGTTGCCCGTGAACTGAAACCGCCGGGCGAGCGCCCGCTCCCCGGCGGCGCAGCCGATAAACACCAGGCCCACCGGCTTCTCTTCGCTGCCGCCCCCGGGTCCGGCGATGCCTGTCACCGACACGCCCAGGGCGGCGCCGAAGCGCCGCACCGCGCCCAGCGCCATCTCCACGGCTGTTTCGGCCGACACCGCGCCGTGGCGCCTGAGCGTCTCCTCCGATACGCCCAGCAGCGCGGCTTTTGCTTCGTTGCTGTAGGCCACGACGCCGCCGAGAAAGTAGGCGGAGCTGCCGGGCACGTCCGTCAGCCGCTTGGCCACCAGCCCGCCGGTGCACGACTCGGCCAGGGCCACGGTCCAGCCGGCGCCGGCCAGGGCGCGCCCCGCCACGACCTCCATGGTGTCGTCGCCGGTACCGTACATATATTCGCCCACCCGGGCGAGGATCTCCTGCTCCACCGGAGCAAACAAACGCTCGGCTTCCTCCCGGCTGCCGGCCCGGGCCGTCAGCCGCACTTTCACTTCGGCCATGCCGGCGTAGGGCGCGACGGTGGGTTTCGTCATGCGGAACAAGTCCCGCAGCCGCTCCTCCAGTGCCGACTCGCCGATGCCGTAAAACCGCAGGTTGCGCGTGAAAAGGCGTTCCTCGAGCCCGAAGCGCCGCCGCAGATACGGCAGCACGTCATTTTCCAGCATGGCTTTCATCTCGTGGGGCACGCCGGGCATGCAGACGACGATTTTGCCGTCCTTCTCCACGATGAAGCCCGGCGCCGTCCCCTGCCCGTTGGCGATGACGTGTGCGCCTTCGGGCATAAGGGCCTGCTTGCGGTTGGAGGAGGGCATGGGCCGGCCCGTGCGGGTGAACCAGCTCTTGATGCTCTCCAGCGCCCGCCGATCTTCCACCAGCGGCAGGCGCAGCACCGACGCCACAACTTCCCGGGTGAGGTCGTCCTCCGTCGGGCCCAGCCCGCCGCTGGCGATGCCGAGGTCCGCCCCGGTCAGCGCCTGGGCCAGCACCGCCGTCCTGCGCGGCCCGTTGTCGCCCCCGGCGGCGTTGA
>QGSR01000268.1 GCA_003387805.1 Bacillota bacterium
AGCTGGCCCGGATTACGTCGCTGATCATCCGCCGTGACCGGCACCAGAGCCCGCCGGTGCGGGCGTTCCTCGACCTGGTGCGGCATACGTTTCCGCTGGCCAGGTCGTTGTGACGCAGGGCGGGCGTCGGACGGCGGGAGCTGCGGCGGCAGGGCGGCGGGCGTCGGCCCGGGTGGGGTGCCCGGAGCGGCGGAGCTGCGGACGGCGACAGCTGGGACGACCGTCTCTGGGTCGGGACGCGAAAGGCTGATGCCGTGGACTTTGCGCCGCCGGCGATTTGTGCATCACTCGGGGGTTTGCCCAACAGCGGGCTAAAGTCGCGGCCCCGGTGACAAGGCTCATTTCTGAGGATTATTTTTGCCGTAACGATCAAAAACGAGGGTTAGCGCGAAAACAAGACCCACCAGTGGGCCTTGTTCCGCTTCCGGGACCGAACATAGCTGCCCGTGTCGGTGCCGGCCGCGGGTGCCGAAGGACCGGGTTACAAAAAGCCCATGGCATCGGCCTTTTTCCGATGGGAATTCGTGTAAGGTCTGGTACTTTGCGCCAGCACCCGTGCCCCCACGCGATCTCGGCAACAAGCCTCATTTCCGAGGATTGTTATTGCGGTAAGCCTCAGAACCGAGCATTAGCGTGAACATAAGCCTCATCAGTGGGTCTTCGTGCGCGCCCGGGACCGAACGCGGGCGCCCGCGCCGGCGGCAGCGCCGGGCAATCAGAGGCCGGGCGCAAAAGCCTCGTGACATCGGTCTCTTGTCGATGGAAACGAGTGCACGGCTGGGCTTTTCCTTCCAGTGCTTCGCCCCCGTCGTGGCCGCACGGCCAAGGCTCATTTCCGGGGTGTGTCTGCCCCGCAAGCCTCAAGAACGAGCGCTAACGCGTTCACCAACCGAGCAGCGGCGTTTCGGTGCGCCGTGGTGTTTCGGTGCCTGTAGCGTTGCGGCGAGCCGCGGCGTTTCGCTGCTGCGAGGAGGGGGGCAGCGGCCGGACTCCTCACGCGTCGGCCGTGTGCGCAAAACGGCGCCAGCGGCACCAGAGGTAGTAGGCGAAGCTGGCCGGGCCGCCGGCTTGCAGCAGCCTCAGCGCGAGCCGCTCCATTCGCAGCCGGTGCACTTTGGCGTCGGACAGGTACAAACCGGGCAGGCCCTGGACGATGCTGGTGTGAAAGGCCGCGTCAGGCAGCGTCCGCGCGCGCCGGCGCGCCTCCCGGACAAACATGGTCAGCCGCCGCCGCATGGCGGCGCCGTCGGGGTAGAAGCTGACGAGGTTCAAATCGCCGCCGGCGGCGTCCTCTTCCTGGTCGATCAAGTAATCGAGCAAAATGTGCAAGCCGCAAATCCACGGGAAGTACGCATCGACGATGCGTTCGGCGTCGGACGCGGTCAGGTTTGGGTTGGTGGCGGCGGTGAACAGGGCGAACACGCCCAGCGTGGAACCGGCCGCGGCGGCGAATTCCCACCAGTGTAAATGCGTGGTGAGGACGGGACGCCAAGGCTCGTCCGCGGTCCGCTGGCCGCCCGCCGCCGTTTGGCCGGCGAACCACCGTTCCAGGGCCGGCACCCGCCCGGCGAGGGGGCCGTGTTTGTAGACTTGGAGGTCGTTGTAGAGGCCTACGAGCCGCCGCACGTAGGGCCGCACCACGGCGTAGGCCGGCAGCCGGGCGGTGCAGCGGCGGCATTGGGCCACCAGGGCGGCCAGGTAGCCGCCGTCGTCTTTGTTGGGATGCAGGGAGTAGTAGCTGGAGCCGGCCGAAACGGCGGTGGCGGCCAATCCGGCATAAGGAGCGGCGCCCGGCGGCGGGGCGTCCCCCGCACGCGCCGCACCGACCACCGTGACCGGTGCCGGGGTGTCCACCGAGTCCGGCGCCGCGCCGTCCACTGTGGCCGATACCGGGTCGTCCACCGCGCGCGGCGCTGAGCCGCCCACCGTGACCGGCGCCGGGGCGTCCCCCGCACGCGCCGCACCGTCCACCGTGGCCGGAGCCGGGGCGCCCCCCGCGTGCGGCGCCGCACCGTCCACCGCCCTCGGTTCCGAGCAGTTCAGCCTGCCCGGCGCCGAGCCGTCCACGGCGTCCAGCATCGCCCGGTGCAGCGTGCGGAAGTCCGCTTCGTTCAGCGAGACGCTGCGGTCGCACAAGTTGTCCAGGTAGTCGGAAATCGTCTGCAGAGCCACGATGAGCGGGACCAGCGTGTCCAGCCACTGCGGCGCGAGGGCGGCGTACACGCTGCCGCCCTCGGCGTGGAACCGCTTCTTCGTGATGCTGGCCCGGGCTTGCCGCCGGAGCTCCGGGTTGGGGATGGCCTCGACAAAACGCCGCCACCGCGCCAGCTCCGCGGCCGCCTTCGGCAGCACGTCGCGGGCGATGCGCCGGGCGTATACGGCCTTCATGCAACTGGACAAGAGCGAGTGGCCGAGAGTCATCGGGGATAGCTTGCCCGCAAAACCTCGCGGCCGCCCGCGGGCCGAGGCGCCGCGTCCGGTCCCGGAGCAGCCGGGGCTACACGTCGGCCCCGGCAGAAACTTCCAGCCCGATGGCCTGCTTCAATTCGTCGGACGAGTTGGCCAAAACTTCCGGATACTGGCTCAGCGCCGTGCGCAGCGCCGCGAGGCCCTGCTCGTCCAGGGCCGAGACGTCCACGGCGCCGTTCATGGCTTTGGACAGCTGGTTGACGTGCTCGGCCAGGTTTTTGTAGCCGACGCCGTTTTCTTCGTCGATGATCATCGACACGGCCACGAGCCCGTAGTAGCGGAACCGGCCGCCGCCCGCGGGGCGGATGTAGACCCAGACGGGGTTGACGGTCCGCCCGGCCGGCACTTCCTCGGGGCTCTTGACCCATGTGACCGACTGCTCCAGCGCCGTGCGGCCGTGCAGCGCCGCTTCGTCAAACCAGGCCCGCCGGCCGTCGACGACGATGGCCGTCAGCTTCGCGCCGCGGCCGCCGTACTCGTTGTCGCCCGACACGATGGGCAACTGGCCCTCTTGCTGCTGTTCGTCGTAGCAGGACGGGTCCGGCTGGCCCCTGCGAACTCTGGCCATGGTTGATTCCTCCTTCAATTGAAAGAAGCGAAGGTGATGCGTCTTTGAGTATATCATACGCTCCCTCCGGCCGCTCAAAGGTCGCACTTTCGGTCTGAGTCAAGCCTTTCGGGGCACGAAGCCGGTCTCGGTTTGTTGTCACGGTGTCCCGGAGATGATCCGGTGCATCAAACGCGAGATACCTCCAGAGCGGTTCCGGCCCACATCTGCAATGGGAAC
>QGSR01000269.1 GCA_003387805.1 Bacillota bacterium
ACACGCCGGTGAGCCCGTCGATGTGGGCCATGGTCCGCAGCGACACCGCCTCGCTTTCTACGGACACCCACTGCTCCTTGATGTAGCCCAGCACCGCCACCAGCGTCAGCGTCGCGGCCAGATGCAGATTGGACTCCACGATTCGGATCATGTTCTCGTCCAGCTCGTCCGGCGGGGACTTGAGCCACGTGCTGAGGAGAATGAGGCCCAGCCGCACCGTGGCCATGGATATGTTGAACACAAGAGCGTGCTTGAAGGAATAGGCCAGGAACGAGGTGGACCACAGCGAGGCGATGAGCCAGTACCACGCCTCGATGTCGGTCACGGTGCGAAACTCGGGACCCGCCAGCAGCCAGTATCCGAACGTGGCGAGAAACACGACGGACCCTACGGGCACCATCAGCTTCTCGAATTTCTCAACGGGCACCAGGTTTTTCAAAAGTGCGGCGATCGCGGCGACGCCCACCACCAGCACGATAACGGGAGCAACGTAGTCGTAAAGCCGCGTCTGCTGCGAAAGGCTGAGCGAAGGCGAGCCGAACAAGACGGAAGTGCCCAGGCTGATGAGGGCGATGGTGATGGCCACGCTGTAGCCGTATGCTTTCAGATCCCGAACGGTGACGGCGCGCGGCCCTTGTTCATCCGGTCTTTCCGCATCCATGTCGCGTTCATCGTATCGCATTTTTCAAAACAGGTCTACGACTAAAAGCCCATATAATGAAGTGGGACCGGAGGACATTCGCCCCGGGCGTTTGTCCCGGGCCGGCCGCCGCCGGCAGCGTCACTCGACGCTGCCGGCCCGCACGGCCCGCCGATCGAAGATCGCGTCCAGAAGGCCCAGGACGATGTGGGCCAGCCCGAACCCGAACAGTCCGGCGCCGAACATGCTGCCCGACAGCATGGTCCACGCGACCAGCGAAACCACGGCGCCGACCATCGCTACGTAGGTGCCCGTGTTCAAGTTCATCACCTCGAGCCAAGCCTTTCCAACGGCAAGGCGCGTCATGCTGGAAAATGTTGCTCCGCGCCCGGGAGGGGCCGCCCGCATCAGGGTCCCGCGGGTCGAAGGGCCTGCGGGACCGGCCGGCGCCCGTGACCGAAGCGGGTGGCCGCCGGCGGGCCCCGTCCGGAATTGGGATGGCCTGGTATTGCCTGTTAGTGGTAAAATCAACCGCAGGGAAGGAGCTGAACCACATGCATGGGAGTGGTCGGTCGCCATGGGGTCCGGCCCTGCTGACGGCCGTCCTCCTGCTGATGACGGGTGCCGGCGTGTTCGCGCCTGCAGCGGGCGCGGCCGGCGAGCCGGTGGAGCTGATTCCGAGAACCGTGTTGTTCGGCAACCCGGACCGCACCGCGGTGCAGCTGAGCCCCGACGGCCGCTGGTTGTCGTTTATGGCGCCGCTGGACGGCGTCCTCAACGTGTGGGTGGCGCCGGTGGACGCGCCGGACGACGCCGTGCCGGTGACGAAGGACCAAGGCCGGGGCATCTTCGGGTATTTGTGGACGCTGGTGCCGGATCGCCTCCTGTACGTGCAGGACCGGGACGGCGACGAAAACTGGCGCGTGTACAGCGTGGACGTGGCCACCGGCCAAGTGACGGACCTGACGCCGTTTGAGGGCGTGCAGGCGCAGCTGCTGAGCGCGAGCCCCGAGCAGCCCGAGATCGTCTTGATTCTTCTCAACGACCGGGTGCCCTTCTACCACGACGTGTACGCGGTGAACGTGGTGACGGGCGAACGCACCTTGGTGTACCAGAACAACGAAGGCTTCCTGCTTTCTGGCAGCCCCAGGTGGAGCTGTTCGCCACGCGCGTCGGCGACCATCGCACCGAGTAAGGCCGGGCGTTTCTGACGGAGCGGTCGCCGCTGACGTACGTCGATCAAATTCGCCGCCCGCTGCTGATCGGCCAGGGCGCCAACGATCCCCGCGTGAAGCAGTCCGAGTCGGATCAGATCGTCGCGGCCATGCAAGAGCGGGGCATCCCCGTGACGTACGTGCTTTATCCCGACGAGGGGCACGGCTTCGGCCGGCCGGAAAACGCGCTGTCGTTTGCGGCCGTGGCCGAGGCGTTTCCGGCCGAGCACCTGGGCGGGCGGCTGGAGCCGTTCGGCGCCGACCTCAAGGGCTCGAGCCTGGTGGTCGTCGAGGGCGCGGAGCACGTGCCGGGCCTGGCGGAAGCCATAGCGGAGCCGGGCCGGTAGCAGCCGGAGCGGGTATCGGGACGGCGGCCGGCGAGGGCGTTCCGGAGCGGCCTCCGGAACGCCTCTTTCATATTTCCCCGCGGTCCCGGGCCATCGTGCCGGCGCCCGTCGAAGACAAGGTGACTGCTCGCTTTGCGAACGTTGGCGAACGGAGGAATGGACGTGGTCATCGCGACGGTCTTGTCCGGAATTATCCAGGTCCTTGTCTTTGCGTTTGTCCCGTTCATCGTTTACTTGGCGACGGCCCGCCGGCAGCGGCGCTTCGCCGAATACATCGGACTGAAGCGGGCGCCGGCCCGGGCGGCGGGCTGGGGCGTGCTCATCGGCATGGCCTCGTTCCCGCTGATGCTGGGGCTGCTGCACGTCGCCGGGGCCGCGGACGTGCTGGCGGACCCCGCCTCCCAGACCGGGCGGCTGCGGGAACTGGCCGAGGCCCGGGGTGTGGCGGCCATGTTGTTCGTGGCCGTGTTTCAGGCCGCGGTGACGACGGCCTTGTCCGAAGAAATCCTGTTTCGCGGCTTTTTGGCCAAGCGGCTGGTGAGCCGGCTTGGGTTTGGGGCCGGCAACACCCTTCAGGCGCTGGTGTTCGGCGCCGTCCACAGCGTCCTGCTCACGGGGACCGCGACGGAGACGTCCGGGCCTTCGCCCGCAGTCTGGGCGGCGGTGGTGCTCCTGCCCGCCGTGCAAGGCTGGCTGATGGGCTGGCTCAACGAGCGCCTCGCGGGCGGCTCCATCGTCCCCGGCTGGTGCGCCCACGCGGTGTCCAACGCGTTGACGTTTACGGTCGTGCCGATTCTTATATAACGCGGAGCGCTGTCAACATGCAGCGGGCCAAGGCCGTCGTCGGCGCCCTGGACCGCTTCCTCACGGAAGAGTGAACGAGATGGAGCGAAAAGTGGTGGGTGAGGCGGCCGCGGCGCGGCCGGCGCCCGGGCGCCGATGAGAGACTTTTGGCTTGTGCTGAGCGGCCAGGCCCTCTCCATGCAGGCCGACGGGCTGGCCAACCTGGCCGTGCTTTGGTGGATCGCGCAAGATACGGGGTCGGT
>QGSR01000270.1 GCA_003387805.1 Bacillota bacterium
CTGGCGGCGGGCGTCGCAGCGCTGAGCTTTGCGGGTGCGGCGGTGCGCGCGCTGTCCGGCCGGCGCGACGTCAACGTCTCTCGTCACCTGGCCGGTTTCGTCCTGATTTTGGCCGCCAGCGGGGCGGCGCTGGTGGCGGCGGCGTTCGTGGAGGCGTACGTGTCGCCCGTGCTCATGGGCACCGCAGCGCGGTGGCTGCCGATGCGCTAGCGGGCGCGCCGGCGCGGTTCGTTGGGCGATCAGTTTCGCGGCGCGCCGGCCCGGGGGCAGGGGAGAAACGCGTGGTTGCCGAATTTCCCCGCTGTAGACGTCATTTCGCCGCCGCGGCGGTTCGCGGCGGCTTGCTTGGAGGACTCATCAGATGACTCGCAACGGTCGAGTAGCGTGGATTGTCATGGACGGCGTCGGCATCGGCGAGCTTCCCGATGCCGACCAGTACGGCGACGTAGGCTCCAACACGCTGCGCAACACCGCGTTGGCGGTAGGCGGCCTGCGGATGCCGAACATGCAGCGGCTGGGCCTGGGCAACATCGGCGACATCCCCGGCGTCCCCCCGGCGGACAAGCCTCTGGCTTGTTTCGGGCGCATGGCCGAGCGCTCTGCGGGCAAAGACACGACGACCGGGCACTGGGAGCTGGCCGGGCTGTATCTGGACCGGCCGTTTCCCACGTACCCGAACGGGTTTCCCGAGGAAGTGATTAAGCCGTTCGAGGAAGCCATCGGCCGGAAAGTGCTGGGCAACAAGCCGGCTTCGGGCACCGCCATCATCGAGGAACTGGGCGAGGAGCACATGCGCACGGGCCGGCCCATCGTATACACGTCGGCCGACAGCGTGTTCCAAATCGCGGCCCACGAGGAGATTATTCCCGTTGAAGAGCTCTACGAGATGTGCCGCATCGCCCGGGAAATCCTGACGGGCGAGCACGCCGTGGGCCGCGTCATCGCGCGGCCCTTTATCGGCCAGCCGGGCAGCTTCCAGCGGACGGCGCGCCGGCGGGACTTCAGCCTGGAGCCGCCGCGGCCGACGGTGCTAGACCGGCTGGTGGAAGCCGGCATCCCGGTCTACTCGGTGGGCAAGATCGAAGACATTTTCGCCCAGCGGGGCATCACCCGCGGCCATTACACCAAGGGCAACATGGCCACGATGGACGGCGTCGTGAAGCTGCTCAGGGAAGAAGCGGGACCGTGCCTCATTTTCGCCAACTGCATCGACTTCGACATGCTGTACGGCCACCGCAACAACCCCGAAGGCATGGCGCAGGCGCTGGCGGAATTCGACGCCCGCATTCCTGACGTGATGGCGGAGCTGCGGGACGGCGACTTGCTCATCATCACGGCCGACCACGGCAACGACCCGACGACGCCCAGCACGGACCACTCGCGGGAGTACGTGCCGCTGTTGGTGTGCGGTCCGGCGGCCAAGCAGGGCGTGGCGCTCGGCACGCGTTCGACCTATGCGGACGTGGCGGCGACGCTGGCCGAGTTTTTCGGCGTGCCGGCGCCCGAGATCGGCACCAGCTTCTTGAAGGACATCCTCGCCGAGTAGGCGGCGAGCGACATGGCAAGGAGGCGCGGGTACAATGCGGATGTATGACCTGATCCGGAAGAAGCGGGACGGCGGCCAGCTGACGGAAGAGGAAATCCGCTTCCTGATCGAAGGGTTCACGAAAGGCGACATTCCCGACTACCAAATGGCTGCGTTCACGATGGCCGTTTACTTCCGCGGCATGACCGACGAGGAGACGGCCGCACTGACGCTGGCCATGGCGCACTCGGGCGATGTCGTCGATTTGAGCGCCATCGAGGGCATCAAGGTGGACAAGCACTCCACGGGCGGCGTGGGCGACACGACGACGCTGGTGCTGGCGCCGCTGGTGGCGGCCTGCGGCGCGCCGGTGGCGAAGATGTCGGGCCGGGCGCTGGGGCACACGGGCGGCACCCTGGACAAGCTGGAGTCCATCCCCGGCTTCAACGTGTACATGACGCCTGAGCAGTTCGTGGAGAGCGTCAACCGGATCAAAGTGGCCGTCATCGGCCAGACGGCGTCCATCGCGCCCGCCGACGGCAAGTGGTACAAGCTGCGTGACGTAACCGCCACGGTGGAAAACGTGTCGCTCATCGCAGCCAGCATCATGAGCAAGAAGCTGGCGGCCGGCGCGGACGCCTTGGTGCTCGACGTCAAAACGGGCCAGGGAGCGTTCCTCAAGAAGTTCGAGGACACCGTAAAGCTGGCGGAGACGATGGTCTCCATTGGGCGGCGGGCGGGCCGCAAGACGGTGGCCCTCATCACGGACATGAACCAGCCGCTGGGCCGGGCTATCGGCAACGCGCTCGAGGTGAAAGAAGCCATCGAGACGCTGCGCGGGCATGGCCCCGAGGATGTGGCGGAGCTGGTGCCGGCGCCGGGCACCCAGATGCCCCTCCCCGCCCGGGCGGCGGACGACGCGGCCCGCCCGCCGCGCACCGCGCATGACGCCGCGGCCTGCGGCCGCCCCCCGGAAAAGTTCCGGGAGATGATCCGCAACCAGGGCGGCGATCCGCGGGTCGTGGACGATCCGTCGCTGCTGCCCACGGCGCCGGTGCGCACCGTGGTGGAGGCGCCCAGGTCGGGCTGGGTCGACGGCATCGACGCGTACGCGCTCGGCGACGTGACGATGCTGCTGGGCGCCGGCCGCCGCAAGCAGGACGACGTCGTCGACCACGCGGTGGGCTTGGTCCTGCACGCCAAACTGGGCTCGAAGGTGGAGGAAGGCGACGTCTTGTGCGAAGTGCACGCCCGGCGGCCGGAAGACGTGGCGGCCGTCGAGGAGCGCATCCGCAACGCCTTCTCCATCGGCCCGCGGGCGCCGGAGCCGCGGCCGCTGGTGCTGCGCCGCATCGGCGACTGACGCCCGGGACGCCGCCGGAAAAGGCTGGGCGGTCTAGGCTGTAACCCGGACAGCGAGTCCCCCGGTCGCTCGGACACGGCGGGTCGTCCGCGGACGGGATATACGCGCAGGGCACCGCATAGGTCTAACACCGGGAAGGAGGCCGTGCGATGCGCTGCGCGTTTTTTCGTTCACGGATGAGGCAGGCGGCCGTCGGCTTGGCGGCGTGCTTGGCCGCTTTGTTGGGCTTCAACCCGCCAGCGGCCCGGCCTGTAAAGCTTCTCACTAAGATTCGTTTCTGCCGTTTGCTACGAGCGCACAACGGCCGGGGGCTGTACGAGAAAAAAGCTCACGAGCCCCCGCCGGC
>QGSR01000271.1 GCA_003387805.1 Bacillota bacterium
CGCCCGTGGCTGCGGCCGTTTTTTGTGAGCGTCTACGCAGCGCTGGCGGTGGTGCCGTTGGGAACCCTTCTCGCATGGGCGTTTCCCGGCGCCGGGTGGATGAACGGCGCCGCTCGCATCGCGGCGGTGTGGCTGGCGGCCGCGCTGGTTTTCCTGTTCCTTTCTTGGGCGACGGGCCGCTACGTCGAGGGCGCCAACGACAACGGTTCCGGCGTCGCGGTGGCGCTGGCTTTGGCGGAACGGTGGAAAGCGGAGCCGATCCCGGGCCTAGCGCCCATATTCGTCTTTACCGGCTGCGAGGAATCGGGCCTGCGGGGTATGCGCCGGTTTCTGGCCACGGCCGACCTGCCGCCGGGTACGGCGTTTCTCAACCTGGACAACGTGGGCGGTGGGCGCCTGCACTACCTATTGGGCGAAGGCATGCTGGTGTACCGCCGCTATGACGCGGATCTGGTCGCGACGGCCCGGGCGGTTGCGCAGGAGTTTGGCGATGAAATCCGGCCGCTGCCCAATCTGCTCTTGCCCACCGACGCCCTGGTCGCCGCGGCGGCCGGGTACCCGGCCGTCACGCTCCTGGCCGCGGGCGAAAACGGCGCGATTCCCAACTACCACTGGCACTCGGATGTGCTGGCCAACGCGGATCGGCGCGTGGTCGAGCTGGCGGAGACATACGCCTGGCGGTTGCTGGTGGCCATCGGCCGGCGTGCAGGAGCGTGAGGCGGTTTTCCACCCTGCCGGGGAGGGAGGCGGCGAACAGGCGGGAATTGATCCTTCACGGGCAAGGGCTGTATTCGGGCAAGGGGGCTGGCGCTGGCGGTTTGGGGGGCGACAACAGTGAGAGCGCGATTCGTGCCGACGGGGCACGCGGACCTGGACCAACTGCGCCGGGACGGCCTGGCGGGTTGCGCGCCCTGGTGGGCAACGATCGCAGCGGGCATGGCCGCGGGGCTCTCGCTGGTCATTGCGGTACCGTTAGTGCTCCTGGTCTTTGCCTTGTTTGAAGCCGCGATCGTCGCCTGGCAGACGGGCGGGGCGGCGGCGCGCGACGGGTTGCTGGAGAGCCTGCGCCAGGCGGCGCCGTACGCCCGGCTGGGCTGGATGGGCGGGCTGGCGGTGGGCGGCGTCGGCTGCGCCTACGGTCTCCTGCGCCGCTGGAGCGTACTGCGGGTCCGCTATGTGCGGATGGGCCCGTGGGAAGTGGGCGCGCATACGCTCTTTGCCGCCGCGGCGGGTTATGCCGCGTTTTTCGCGGCCGCACGCTGGTGGCCGCCCCTGGCGCCCATCAACGCATGGCTTTTCTGGGCGTGGGGCCCGGTCTTTGCCTGGTTGTTGGGCCGGCTGCAAGATGCCTACATCCTCTGGATCGCCCGGCCCGATTGGCAGCTGGAGGTCGAGGCGACGGTGCGGGCGCTGATGCCGCGCCGGTTTGGCTGCCCGGACCAATCCCTGCGGGTAGAGGTGGACCCGGTGAGCCACACGGTCGCGGTCGCGGCCGAAATCGACGAAGCCGAAGCCCATCGGGCTCGGGAGCTCATCCAAGCGATCCCGGAAACCGCGGCGGTCACCGTCCAGGCCCTGGGCCGGCGGCGCCAGGCCGTCAACCGGGAGACCAAGGCGCCTGGCGGTCCGTGGCGCCGTGGCCGGCTTTCGGACAAGGGATAACGCCCGGCGAGTGCAGCGCGCTGCCCGGGAGCCGGTGCTGCCGCAAGAGCCCCGCAGGCTAGCGGCCGAACGGTTCGGGCGCTTCGGCCGGAGGCGGCGCCTGGGGTTGCCGCCGGGTCCAGCGGTTGGCGTCCCGCATCCGGTACTTGGCCATCGTGCGGGTAAAGGCGTCCTCCAAATCGATGTTCAGCGAGTTGGCCATGCAGATGAGGACGAAGAGGCAGTCGCCCAGCTCTAGGGCGATGTCGCCCGCGGGCTCGCCGGGCTTTTTTCTTTTGGGGCCAAACTGGTCGTTGAGCTCCCTGGCAAGCTCGCCGACTTCCTCCGCCAGGCGGGCCAGGTTGACAAAGGGTGGCCAGTAACCTTCCTCAAATTGGCTGATCCATTCGTCCACCATCGCTTGCGCGTCCCGCAGGCGCACCGGCGGTCCCTCCCCGGATGGACAAAGCTGCTGAGGTTAAGAATGTCCCATCGTTTTCGGGCTTCCGCCTGGCTGCGCCGGCCGAAAGGACTGTCCCCGGCCCTTAAAGAAATGCCGGGACAGGAAAGCACGGGGGTGGCGGCATGCCCGTTTGGGTCGCTTTATTGATCATAGGCTTGTTCCAGCTCGTGATCTACTGGGTGCTGCGGACGCTGGCCCACCGCACGGCCGGCGGCAATCCGCCGGTCATGCTGCGGGTTGCCGTCGCCTTCGCAGGCGTCGTCGGCCTGCTCATTCTCGGTGCGGCGGTGTACGCGTACGTGGCCGGCTTGACGTGGGACGGGGGCTAAACCGCTGCGCCGGCACCGGGGCGTAGGAGGCGGGCACGGAATTCCAAAGGCGTGCTAGCCGAGGGGGGAAAAGGCCAGGGCGCGGCGCCACAAGGGTGGTGCCGCGCCCTCCCGGTTTCTTCACGCCCTGCGTGTGGCCTCGGTCAGTCGCCGTTCGACTCGTCCTGGCGGGCCTTCTCGACCTTGATCTTGGCCTTCTGCAGAAGGTCCGGCACCATGTCCAGCAGCCGGTCGAGGGTGCCGCCGCTGGTGGTGGGCAGGAAGCGGGCGTCGCCGTCCTTGATGACCAGCACGCCTTCTACCTTGACGCGGGCGCCGCCGCCCCCTCCGCCGCCGGAACCACCTTGCTGCGCGTTGGGCGCTTCGCCGCCGCCGGCGCCGAAGCCAAAAGCGATGGTGAGGACAGGCACCAGGGTCAGGCCCTGGACCTCCATCGGCTCACCCACCACCGTGCGGGTGCTCATGGCGCCGAGAATCTTGTCGAGAATCGCCTCCACGTTCAACCCGTTCATGCTCCAACCGCTCCTTTCCCGTGCTCTTCTCTCTTGCGTGGTCATCTCTCTTGCGTGGTCAATAAAACCCGGGCGCCCGGTGCCGTCAGGCACGGGCTGCAGCTGCCCGCCGGGGCGCTTGCGCCAGGCGTTGCCGGATCTGTCGCCACAACCAGCGGCGCACCCGGGGACGCATGACAAAGCGGCCGCCGGCCCAGGCTGCCCGGATGGGCCAAAAGCTCATCTGCACCTCCAGGTTGCCCCCAAGCCGCCGAAAGGACTGTCCTCGGCCCTTAAA
>QGSR01000272.1 GCA_003387805.1 Bacillota bacterium
CCCGCCTCGGCCGCCGCGCCAGCCGTGCATATGGTCGGGGCCCCCCGCGGATGCTCGGCGCGCCCGCCCCAACCGGGCCCCCCGCTCCGCCTTGTGCGGCGAGCCCCTCGACGACCTCGGGCGCCCTGGTCCGCGGCGGCGCCCCCGCGCGTTCGTCGAAAGCCAAGTCCGCCGGGTCCAGGACCCCCGCCGACGTCACGCCGCGCGCCGCCCAGTCCGCGAGCAGCTGTTCCACCGGCACGCCCGTGTATACACTTAGCATCCGGAGGGAATCCAGATCCGCGACAATCTCGACGACGTCGTTGCCGCGCTCAATGGCGGCCCGCTGCCCCAGGGACGGCAGCGAAACCACGACGACCATCGCGATGATGATCCAAAGCCAGCCGCCTCGCCGCACACGGCCACTCCCCTCAGCCGTGCCGCAGCCCCGCGGCGACGCGCAAACCGTCTAGGACCGGCCGCCCCACCACGATGAGCCGGCCGGGCTCGTACAACACCTGGTGCACGACGATGGGAAACGGCCCGTTGGCCAAGTCAATGCGCACGCGAAACGCTTCCCGCAGGACGGCGATCAGGAAAGCCGGCAGCGCTTGACCTTGCACCTGCACGTCGTCGGGAACGAACACGATGCCCGTGCCGCCGTCGGGCTCGAAGTGCCCCACCACCAGCGCTTCCACCACGCTGCCGAACACCGCCGCCTGTCCCGCCAGCTCGAGCCCCGCCTCCGTGACCCGCACCTGCACGCCCGGCGGCAGCTCCGGTCTCCCGTTGGCGTACTCGGTCAGCGCCTCCTCCGTTACCGTCAGGCGCACGAAGGCTTCGCCCGCGCGAACCGCCAGCGCCTTCTCCCGCAGGAGCTGGCCCAAATCAAGCCGCACGTTTTCCGCCGCAATGGCCAGCGACTCGACCCGCAGCCCGTCCACCACCACGTTCGCCGCCGCGACGTCTAGCCGCGGCACGGCCCCCGTCAGCAGCGTCAACGCGGGTAGGGCGCGCACGCGCACGTCCAGCGACGAAAGTCCCGTCGCGGCTCGCAGGCTTTCGCCGACGCGAGCGGCCACAAAGGTCGGTAGAAACAGCTGCGCCGCGCCCGCAGCCAGTAGCAGGACGACGATGACGCTGAGCAGGGCTTTTCGCATGCGGCGGACATCACCTTTCCGCGAGGCGCCCGGGCGGCATTGCGCCGCGGCGCGGCCTGCCCGGCGCCGGACGGCCTGCGCCCGGAGCTTAGCCCTTGGCCTTGCCTTTGTGGCGCAGGTACGCCTCGATGAACATGTCGATTTCGCCGTCCATGACCGCCTGCACGTTGCCGGTCTCCACGTTGGTGCGGTGGTCTTTCACCAGCGTGTACGGCTGGAACACGTACGAACGAATTTGGCTGCCCCAGGCGATTTCCCCTTGCTCGCCCCGCAGCTCCGCCATTTTCTTCTGCTTTTCCTCCAGCTTCCGCTGCAGCAACCGCGCCCGCAAGATGCGCATGGCTCGCTCGCGGTTGGCGTGCTGCGAGCGCTCCGACTGGCACTGCACCACGATGCCCGTGGGCAAGTGGGTAATGCGCACCGCCGATTCGGTCTTGTTCACGTGCTGGCCGCCCGCGCCGCTGGCCCGGAACGTTTCGATCTTCAAATCGTCGGGATCGATCTCGATCTCACCGTCGTCTTCCACGTCGGGCTCGACCGCCACCGACGCGAACGACGTATGCCGGCGGCCCGCCGCGTCGAAGGGGCTGATGCGTACCAGCCGGTGCACGCCTCGTTCAGCCTTGAGGTAACCGTACGCCCGGTGGCCTTGGATGCCCAGCGTGGCGCTCTTGATGCCCGCCTCCTCGCCGGGCAGCACGTCGAGCACTTCCACCTTGTAGCCCTTGTCTTCCGCCCAGCGCGTGTACATGCGCATCAGCATTTCGGCCCAGTCCTGGGCCTCGGTGCCGCCCGCGCCGGCGTGGATGGACAAAATCGCGTCCGCGTGGTCGTACTCGCCGTTCAGCAGCGTGGCCAGCTCGAGCCGCTCCACTTCCCGCTCCAGCGCCGCCAGCTGCTGGGCCGCCTCCTGCAGCGTCTCCTCGTCGTCCGCCTCCACCGCCAGCTCCAGCAGCACCTCCACGTCCTGCCGCCGGGCTTCGACCTTATCCCATTCTTCGACTTCCGCCTGCAACTCCTTCTGGCGGCGGGAGATCTGCTTGGCCGTCTCGGGATCGTTCCAGAAGTCGGGCGAGCCCATGCGCTCTTCCAGCTGCTTGGCCTCCGCCCGCTTTTTTTCTATTTCAAAGGTAGTCACCCATTTCGCGGATGCGCTTGCCTACCGCGCGCAGCCGCTCCCGAACTTCTCCCGCGTACACCAACGCCATGCCGTATCCTCCCTTAACTGGCTTTGCCGCAACAATGCTTGTACTTTTTGCCGCTGCCGCAGGGGCACGGGTCGTTGCGCCCGATCTTCTGCGCCACCCGCCGGGGCTGCAGCGGCGCCGGCTGCGCACTCCGGCTCGCGGCCGCGCCTTCCGCCGCGACCGCCACCCCGCCGCCCGGCTCCGCACCCCCCTGGTAGCCCGTAGCCCGCGCCAGCAGGTCTACGCCACCCCGGGGGCGCGGCGCCTCCGCCCGCACCCGCACCCGGAACAGCGCCTTGACGGTATCCTCCTGGATGGAGCTCATCATGGCCCGGAACATGTCGAACGCTTCGATCTGATACTCCAAAAGCGGATTGCGCTGCCCGTACGCCCGCAGGCCGATGCCCTCCCGCAGGTCGTCCATGTTCCGCAGGTGCTCCATCCACTTGAGGTCGATAATCTGCAGCAGGAAATGCCGCTCGATCTCCCGCATCAAGGCGGGGCCGAACTCCCGCTCTCGCGCCTCGTACGCCGTGACGACGTACGACTGCAGCCGCTCCAGCAGCGCCGGGCGTTCCCGCGGGTCGTCGAGGGCGTCGGGCACCGGCACGTCCGCCGCCGGCCGGATCACCAGGTCGGCCACGCGCTCGCGCAAGGCCACCAGGTCCCACTCGTCCGCGTGCAGCTTGGCGTCGCAGTAGGTGTCCATGTACTCGCTGACGACGCGCCGCATCATGTCGAGGATGTTGTCCCGCAGGTTTTCGCCCATCAGGACCTTGCGCCGTTGATCGTAAATCACTTCGCGCTGCTTGTTCATCACGTCGTCGTACTGCAACACCAGCTTGCGCAGCTCGAAGTTGCGGCCTTCCACCCGCTTCTGCGCGCTCTCGATGGCC
>QGSR01000273.1 GCA_003387805.1 Bacillota bacterium
CGCGGCCGCCGGGGCCTCCAGCACGGCCGCCACGGCGACGGCCGGAGCCGGCGCAGGCGCCGGCACAGGCGCCGGCACAGGCGTATCCCGCACGGCTTCGCCCGCGCCGCCCGCGGCCGCCGCTTCAATGCGCGGCGCCGCCTCCTCGCCGCGGCCGGCGGGCGCGCCCCCAAGGCCCGCAGGCGAAAACCGCGCCGGTATGTCACGCCGGAACATCCACAGGAACAGCCCCAAGTTGACGGCCACGGCCGCCGCGGCCGGCAGCGCCATCACCGCCGCGTAGCGCCAAAACGGCACGTCGAAGCGGCTCCAGACGATGAGATTCGTCAGGTTGCTGACCGGCAGCAGCAGCGAGGCGGTGTTGGCCACGTACGTGGTGGCCAGCACGAACGGCAGCGGGGGCAGCCCCAGCGCCTGCACTAGGCTGTACACGATGGGGGCCAGCACCACCGCCGTCGTGTCCAGCGAAAACCAGACGGTGACGAAAACGCCGATGAGGTACAGCCCCACGTACAGCCGCACGCCGCTGCCCCGGCTGAGCCGGGCCGTATGATACGCCAGCCACGAAAACACGCCGGCCTGGTCCGCGACGTAGCCGACCACCAGCATGCCGGCGAGGAACGCCAGCACGTCGCCGGTCTCGGCCCACAAGCGGACGACGTCGCTCCAGCCGACGAAGCCGGCCGCCCCCATGAGCGCGGCGCCGCCCGCGGCAAACCACGCTTCGCGGATGCCGCGCGGGCGCCACAAGATGAAAAACAGCGTGATGGCGAAAATGAGCAGGGAGATGAGCAGTGCCGTGCAGCCTCCGTTTCCGGAAGTAATGTAGCACGGCGCGGAGGCGGTGGCAATAGCCGTCGGCGGGGCGCGGAGCGGTGTTGACAACGAGGCGGAATGTGTGTACTCTTCCGTGGACTGCGGCGGCGGGGATGCCGCCTGCGCCCGCCGGAAATTCCGAAGGAGGTCCCCGCTGCCGTGAGTGTGCTTCCGCCATTCTTCGGCTTGGCGCTCGTCGACAGCATCAATCCGTCGGCCCTGCTGGTGACGCTGTACCTGCTGCGGAGGCCGATGCCGGTGCGAACCGTGGCCGCGTACATGTCGGGCGTTTTCGCATCGTATCTGACCATCGGAATTTTGCTGGTGCTGGGGCTCGATGCCCTTCTGGACCGGTTTGGCGACGCCCTGTGGAGCCCGGGCGCGTATGCGGTGCAGCTGGTCATCGGCGCGGCCATGCTTGTTTACAGCTACAAGCCCGTCCGCTCCGATGCGGCGCCCGCGGAACAGCGGGCCGCCGGCGCCGCGACCTTGGCCGGACTTTTTGCGCTGGGCGTCGCGGTGACGGTGGTGGAGCTGACGACGGCCCTGCCGTACTTGGCCGCCACGGGGCTGCTGACGTACTTGCAATGGCCCGCGGCGCAGTGGCTGGCCGCGTTGGTCGCATACAACCTGGTCTTCGTCGCGCCGCCCTTCGCCCTGCTGGGGCTTCATCTCGTGCTGGGCCGGCGGTTCGAAGGACGCATGGAGTCTATCCGGAAGAAGCTGGAGCGGACGGGCCAGGAAGCGGTGCTGTGGATCATCGGCATCGTGGGCTTTTACCTGGTGCTGGACGCCCTCATCTATTTCGACTTCTTCGGCTTGGCCGAGGTGACGCTGGCGGACGGCGCCCGGAGCCCGTCGGAACTCATGTGGCGGGAGCGGTGATGAGCGGTGCCGGGGCCGGGCTGCCGGCGTCATGACCGATGCGGAGGCGATGAACGTGAAGAGCGAGCGCATGAAAATGCTGGCGGGCCAGCTGTACAACGCCGCCGACCCGGAGCTGGCGGCCGGCCGGCGCCGGGCCCGGGAGCTGCTGCGGCGGCTGAACCTGGAGCCCGACCCCGACTACGGCAATTTGAACTCCCGCCGGGCGCTGTATGAGGAGCTGTTCGGCGCCGTGGGCGAGGACGTGGCCATCGAGCCGCCGTTTTACTGCGACTACGGCACCAACATCTACCTGGGCGACCGAGTGTTTTTCAACTTTGACTGCGTGATTCTCGACCCCGCGGAAGTGCACATCGGCAGCAACGTGCTGTTCGGCCCGGGCGTGCACATCTACACGGCCACCCATCCGCTGGAGGCCGCGGCCCGCCGTGCGGGCCTCGAGTAGGCCAAGCCCGTGTACATCGGCCCCGACGTCTGGGCCGGCGGCGGCGCCATCATCCTGCCGGGCGTGCGCATCGGCGACGGCGCCGTCATCGGCGCGGGCGCCGTGGTGACGAAAGACGTCCCGCCCGGCGTGCTGGCGGCCGGGAACCCGTGCCGCGTGATTCGCCCGATCACGACCGAGTAGGAGCGGCCCGCCCGGTCGGCTTGAAAAATTATCCTGCTCGTGCCAGGATACTCATTAAGGCGTGGTTGTCCGAGGCCGCCTTTTCCGGGCGGTTCGGCGCGACGACGGCCACCAGCACGTTTTTCCGGAGGTTGACGCAATTTATGTCCGATGTGACAGAAACGGCCGCCGGGCCCGACCGCTTCGAGCTGGAGGGGCGGCCCGCGCCGGAGGCTTTGGTGAACGACGTCATTCGCCTTCTGGCCGGCCACCGCTCCATTCGGTCGTACAAGCCGGACCCGCTGCCGGAAGGGGCCCTGGAGGTAATCGTCACCGCCGCGCAGAGCGCGTCGACGTCCAGCAACCTGCAGACATACAGCATCGTGGCGGTGCAGGACCCGGAGCGGAAGCGGCTCCTGGCGGAGCTGAGCGACAATGCTTTCGTGGCCGACGCGCCGCTGTTCCTGGTCTTCTGCGCCGATCTGCACCGGCTCGAAGTCGTGGCCCGGCGGCAAGGCTACGAGTTGGCCGAGCGGGGGCTGGACATGTTCATCCAGGCGGTGGTGGACGCGGCGCTGGCCGCGCAAAACGCCGCGATTGCGGCGGAAAGCTTGGGCCTGGGCATTTGCTACATCGGCGGCATTCGCAATGAAGTGGCCAAAGTCGCGGAGGTGCTGCAGCTGCCGCCCCGCACCTTCGCACTGGTGGGCATGACGGTGGGGTATCCGGCCCGGCCGTCGCGGGTGCGCCACCGGCTGCCGATGGACGTGGTGCTGCATCACGAGACGTACAGCGACGAAGGCCTGGAGGACGGGCTGCGGCGCTACGACGAGTCGACCGCGGCCAGCGGGCTTTACGCCGGCCGGCGGCCGGCGCCGGCGGCGGCCCGGCGGCCGCGGCGTTACGGCGCTGG
>QGSR01000274.1 GCA_003387805.1 Bacillota bacterium
CCCCGAGAACCAGCTGGTGGCGGCCACCGTCGAGGAGGGGCTGGCCTTCGGGCCGGAAACCCTGGGCGTGCCCCCGGCGGGGATCGACGAGCGGGTGGAGCGGGGACTGGCCCTGAGCGGTCTGGCCGGACGGCGCACGCAGCCGCCGTACATGCTGTCCGGCGGGCAGAAGCAGCTGCTGGCCGTGGCGGCGGTGATGGCCATGCAGCCCGACGTGCTGGTGCTGGACGAGGCCACGGCCATGCTGGATCCGCCGGCCCGGGCGCAGCTGGTGGCGACGGCGCTGCGGCTGTGCCGGGAGGAGGGCGTGGCCGTGCTGCACGTCACCCACCATATGGACGAAGCGGCCGTCGCCGACCGGGTCGTGGCGCTGGACCGGGGGCGGGTGGCCTTTGACGGCCCGCCCGGGGAGCTTCTGGCCGACGAGGGCCTGCTGGCCCGGCTGGGCGCGGACGTGCCGCCGGTGGTGCGCATGGCCCGGGAGCTGGCCGCGGCGGGGCTGCCGGTGCAGCCCGGAACGTTTCGGCTGGAAGAGCTGGTGGAGCAGCTGGGCCGCTGCTGCCGGGGCCCGGAGACGGCCCGTGAGCGGTGAGCGATCATGGCCATTGTCGTGCGCGATCTTCACCATGTGTACAACCCGGGAACGCCGCTGGCGACGCCCTCTTTGCGGGGCGTGTCGCTGACGGTGGAAGAAGGGGCCTTCGTGGCCCTCATCGGCACCATGGGCTCGGGCAAGTCCACGCTGCTGCAGCACTTGAACGGCCTCATCGTGCCGCCGCCGGGCGCGGTGACCGTGGACGGGCTGGACGTGGGCGACGCCAGGCACGTCCTGGAGGTGCGCCGGCGGGTGGGCGTCGTGTTCCAGTACCCGGAGCAGCAGCTGTTCGCCGACACGGTGGCCGCGGACGTGGCGTTCGGCCCGCGCAACCTGGGCCTGGCCGAGGACGAGGTGGCGGCGCGGGTGCGGGAGGCCCTGGCGTGGGTGGGCCTGGACTACGACCAGGTCCAGGGCCGCTCGCCGTGGTCTTTGAGCGGCGGACAGCAGCGGCGGGTGGCGCTGGCCGGCGTGCTGGCCATGGAGCCCCGCTATTTGGTGCTGGACGAGCCTACCGTCGGGCTGGATCCCGAGGGGCGGCGGGAGCTGCTGGCCTTGCTGCAGCGCTGGCGCACGGAGCGGGGCGGCGCCGTGGTGCTGGCCACACACCATTTGGATGACGCGGCCCGGCTGGCCGACCACGTGGTGGTGCTGTCGGGCGGGCGGGTGGCTTTGAGCGGCCCGCCGGGGCGGGTGCTGTCCGCGGAGCGGGCCGGCGAGCTGCGGCGGCTGGGGCTGGACGCGCCGCCGGCGGCGCGCCTGGTGGAGGAGCTGCGGCGGCGGGGATGGCGGCTGCCCGACGGCATCGTCACCGAGGAGGCGGCCGTGGCCGCGGTGCTGGCGGCCCGGAAGGATGGCGGCGGACATGTTCCGTGACGTGTCCATCGGCCGTTACATACCGGCGGAATCGCCGGTCCACCGGCTGGACGCCCGGGTGAAGCTGCTGGCGGGCTTCGCGCTGGCCGTCGCGTTGTTTGCAGTGCGCACGTGGGCGGGTTTCGGCGTCATCGCGCTGTACATCGCCGCGGCGGCCCGGGCGGCGCGGCTGCCCGCCGGGTACCTGGTCCGGGGCCTGCGGCCGCTGGCGGTGCTGCTTTTGGTCACGTCGGCGCTGCACGCCCTGCTGACCGACGGCACGGTGCTGTGGAGCTTCGGGCCGCTGCGGGTGACCCGGGAGGGGCTGGAGGCCGCGGGGTTTTTCTCGCTGCGGCTGGTCCTGCTGCTGACGGGCTTGTCGCTGGTGACGCTGACCACGTCGCCCCTGGCCATGACCGACGCCGTCGCGTGGCTGCTGGCGCCGGGGGCGCGGCTGGGGCTGCCGGCCCACGAGATCGCCATGATGATGACCATCGCCCTCCGGTTCGTGCCGACGCTGATGGAGGAGCTGGACCGCATCATCAAGGCCCAGCTGGCGCGGGGCGCGGTGTTTGACCGGGGCGGCCCCGCGGCGCGGGTGCGGGCGCTGCTGCCCCTCTTGGTGCCCATGTTCATCAGCGCGTTCCGGCGGGCGGAAGAGCTGGGCGTGGCCATGGAGGCCCGCTGCTACCGGGGCGGCTACGGGCGCACCCGCTGGCGCGAGGCGCGGCCGGGTCCGGCGGACTGGGCGGCGCTGGCCGTCTCCGGGCTGCTCATGGCCTTCGTCGCGTGGAGAATGTAGATGCGAAACATCCGCTGCGTCATCGAGTACGACGGTACCGAGTTTTTCGGGTTCCAGCGGCAGCAGGGGCGGCGCACGGTGCAGGGCGTGCTGGAGGAGGCGCTGGCTTCCCTGACCGGCCGGGCCACCCATGTCACCGGCGCGGGCCGTACCGACGCGGGCGTGCACGCGCTGGGTCAGGTGGTCAACTTTCGCACCGACAGCCGCATCCCCGTGGAGCGGTGGCCGTACGCCTTGAACAGCCGGCTGCCCCGGGACGTGGTGGTGAAGCGGGCCGACGTGGTGCCCGAGGACTTCCACGCCCGCAAGTCGGCGCTGGCGAAAACGTACCGCTACACCATCTGGAACGCCGAGTTTCCCTCGGTGTTTCACGACCGCTACGCGTGGCACGTCCGGACGCGCCTGGACGTGGCGGCCATGCGGGAGGCGGCCCGCCTGCTGGTGGGGCGACGCGATTTCGCCGCGTTCCGGGCGGCGGGCAGCACGCCGGTGCGCTCCACCGTGCGGCACTTGCAGGCACTGGAGGTGGAGCGGGCGGGGCCCCGCATCGACATCGTCGCGACGGCCGACGGGTTTTTGTATCACATGATGCGCAACATCGTCGGCACGCTGGTGATGGTGGGGGACGGGCGCCGGCCGCCCGAGTGGGTTGCCGATGTTTTGGCCTCGGGCCGCAGGGAGCTCGCGGGCCCGACGGCGCCGGCCCGGGGATTGTGCCTGGTGCTGGTGGAATACGGTTGACACGCCGAAAGCGCTGTAATAAGATTTAGCTTGGCCCTAAATGCACCCACGCGGAGCGGGTGCGCTGATGCGGGCCGGCGGGGTCACCCGGTGGGGTGAACCGGCCAGCCGGCGGCCGCGTCCGTGCAGGCGGCCCCGTCCTGCACCGGAGCCGGAGCGTCCGTGGCCGTCCACGGTGTCCGGACGAGGGCCTCGGTTTTGGAAGGAGCTTGAGCGGGTTATG
>QGSR01000275.1 GCA_003387805.1 Bacillota bacterium
TCCGCCGCCCCCCCCCCGCCGCCGGCCGTCCCCCCGGCACCCGCCCCCCCCGCCCCGGCGCCGCGCCCGGGCCGAACCCGCCTCAATCGCTGCCGCCCAATGCCCACAAACCGGCCTCCACGGGCCGGGCGCGGCCCTCCCGTTCCAGCTTTATGAGGTGGCCCAGCACCGTCCGGCGGGCCATTTCCATGACGCTGCCGGGCACCTGGCCGGCGTACAGCGCCTCGGTCAAATCCTCCACGGTACGGGGCCCCTCCCGCAGCAGCCGCTCGATGTCGGCCTCCCGGGCCAGGCGCCGGTCGATGAGGGCCTGAATCCGCCGCCGTGGCTCGTCCAGCGCCGGCCCGTGCCCCGGGGCGATGATGCGGGCCGGCAGCTCCTGCATCTTCCGCAGCGACTCCAGATACAGCGCCATGTCGCCGTCGGGCGGGCCTACCCACGACGAGCCTTCGCCCACCACGTTGTCGCCGGTGAACAGCACGGCCCGCTCCCGCAGGAAAAAGCAAAGGTGGTTCGGCGCGTGCCCCGGCAAATGCAACACGTCCAAGTGCATACTCCCCACCGGGATGGCCTCGCCGCCCTCCAGCGGCCGGCCGATTTCCACGCCGAAACGGGTCCTCAGCGTCTCCGCCGCCGAAGGATGCGCCCACAGCGGGCACCCGAACGCTTTCTGCAGCCCGGCCGCGCCGCCCGCATGGTCCGGATGGCAATGCGTCAGCACCAGCGCCTTCACCCGAGGCCGCCCCGCCCGCTCCCACGCCGTGCGCACCAGCGCGACGCCGTCGTCGCCGCCGTGGCCCGCGTCGATGAGGACGGCTTCGCCGCCGTGGGTCACGAGGAACACGTTGGTCGTCGTGGCCGGCAGCAGCGTCGGCGACGGCACCGGCACCATGGCGACGCCCTGGGAGTTCAGCACCGCCAGCAGCACTTCGGGCGTGTTTTGCTCGATGACCTCCAGCCGCTCGGCGTCCGGGTCACGGAAACGCCGGATGGCTTCGGCCGCGCCCCCGCCCGCGGCCAGCTCTCGGATCAGCGCCCGGGTGGGCCGCATCAGCGGCAGCGTGCCGGCCTCGTGGCGGGCCACCGCCTCGGACAGCCGCAGCCATTCGCCCGCGGCCACCTCGGGGGCGAAGGGAGCGGGCTCGATGCCGCCCGTCACGTCCGCGATAAAAAACCGCGTGTTGAAGCGGCGCCGGGCCGCGGGCGGCGTCACCCACCGGGCCACGTAGCCCAATAGCTGGCCCGTCAGCCTCCACCCGTGCCCGGCCACCACGTCCAGCAGCGTCGCGGCGCCCTCGTTCAGCCGGGCGCGGGCCGCGGCCAGCGCCGCCGCATGGACCCGGGCGCCTTCCGGACGCCAAAGCGGCCGGCCTTCCCGGTCCTCGGCCAGCAGCAGGCCCACTTCTTCGAACGTTTCGCGAATGCCGGCCGCGACGAAGGCCCGGTGCTCCGGATCCAACCCGACGGCCGCCAGCTCGCCTGGCCGCGCCCGGGCGTAGGCCCGATCCTGCTCCTCCACCGCCCCGCCCGGAAAAACGTAAAAGCCGCCCGCCACCCGCAGTGACGCCGGCCTCTCCGTCATATATATGAAGTCCGGTTGTTTCACCAGAATGACCGTGGCCGCGTCCCTCGCCGGCGCCACTCCGTCGGCCGTCGTCACGACCTCATCCTCCCTGCCCCGGGCCGGGCGTTCCCTCGAAAAGGCGAAACAGCCGCCGGCGCATCAGCTTGCCCGACGCGGTCCGCGGCAGCGCCTCTACGAAGACGAAACGCTTCGGCACTTTGTAGCCCGCAAGGCGGGCGCGGCAAAACTCCCGCAGCTCGTCGGCCGTGGCGTCCGCCCCGGGCCGCAGCACCACCGCCGCCGCCGGCACCCGCCCCCAATGTTCATCGGGAAGGCCCACAACGCCTGCTTCCGCCACCGCGCCGTGCTCCCGCAGCGCCGCCTCCACCTCGGCGGGGTATACGTTTTCCCCGCCGGAAATGAACATGTCGTCCCGGCGATCCAGCACGTACAAATACCCTTCGGCGTCCACGTACCCGACGTCGCCGGTGAACAGCCAGCCGTCCCGCAGCTTCTCGGCGGTGGCGCCGGGGCGCCGCCAGTAGCCGGGCGTCACCGCAGGCCCCGCCACGACAATCTCGCCCGCCTCGCCGGGGGCGGCCGGCCGCAGCGCAGCGCCCCCGCGAGCGTCCTCCTCGCGGACGACGATGCGCAGCTCCGCCGGAAACAGCGGCTTCCCCGCCGAGCCCAGCTTGCGCAGGGCGTCTTCGGGCGCCAGCGTCGCCACTTGCGATGCGGTCTCCGTCAGCCCGTACGTCTGCAGCACGGGCATGCGGGCCTTGGCGGCCCGTCGCAGCAGCGCCTCGGGCGCCGGCCCGCCGCCCAAAAGCACGGCCCGCAGCGAGGCCGGATAGGGCGCGTCGCCCCGCTCGTCCAGCATCCGGTCCAGCATGGCGGCCACCACAGACAGCAAGGTGGCGCCTTCCTGGTCGATGGCCCGGTTCACCGCCGCCGCATCAAACCTCTCGTGCAACAGGACCGGAATGCCGTAGATGACGCTGCGCATCAAAATGGAGAGCCCGCCCACGTGAAACAGCGGCAGGCAGGCCAGCCAGCGGTCGCCGGGCACGAGGCCCAAATTCAGCACCGACCCGACGGCGCTCCACCAGTGGTTGCCGAAGGTCAGCATGGCGCCTTTCGGCCGGCCCGTGGTGCCCGAGGTGTAGACGATGCTGTGCACGTCGTCCAGGAAAATCCGGGTGCGCAGGCCGGCGGCCGCGCCTGCCCCGGCGCCGGCACCGTCCGCGCCTCCGCTCCCCGGCGCCAGCAAGACGGATACGTCCAGCAGGCGCAAGCCGCCGTCGCCGCCCGGCGCCTCCACGGCTCGCCGCACGTCCGCCGCCGCGTCCGCCAGCGTCTCGTCGTGAATGAGCACCCGGGCGCCCGCATCGGCCACCTGCCACGCCAGCTCCCGGGGCGTCAGCCGGGTGTTGAGGGGCACCAGCACGGCGCCGGCTTTGGCAATGGCGTGGACCGCCACGACGAACGCATCGGTGTTGGGCAAGAGCACGGCCACCCGCGGGCCGGCGCTGACGCCTGCGCCCGCTCGGGCGCCCCCGCCTGCGCCTGCGCCTGTGCCCCCGCCCGCGCCGGTGCCTGCACCCGTGCCTGCGCCCGCTCCCGCGCCCCCGCCTGCCCCCGGCCCCTCCCCC
>QGSR01000276.1 GCA_003387805.1 Bacillota bacterium
CGGCGCACATGGGAGACCTCACATCCTTTCTCGCTGTGGTGGTTTGTGTGAGGTCTCCCTTTTTTCGCGTCAAGTGGCTAATCCTGCCTGGACAGCCAGTTACCCCCAGAAAACGTTACTCTATCCATAGACGGGGACCGGCCGCGTCTTTGCCTCAAGCTTTCGAAGAGCAGCAGCGCGCCCGCCACGGCGGCGTTGAGGGAGTTGATGCGGCCGCGCATGGGGATGCGCACCAGGAAATCACACGTTTCGCGCACCCGGCGGCCCAAGCCTTTGTCTTCGCCGCCGATGACGATGACCAAAGGCCCGCGCAAGTCCGCGTCCCAGTAGTCCTGGGAGCCGGCCATGTCGGCGCCGGCCACCCACAAGCCCCGTTCCTTCAGCTCGGCCAGCGCTTGCGCCAGGTTGGGCACCTGGGCCACCGGCACGTGCTCCACCGCGCCCACGGACGTGCGGGCCACGGTCATGGTCAGACCCGCCGAGCGCCGCTTCGGAATGATGATCCCGTGCGCCCCCGCGCCGTCCGCCGAACGCAGCAGCGACCCCAGGTTGTGAGGATCCTGAACTTCGTCCAAAGCCAAAAGCAGCGGCGCCTCGCCCCGCGCCTCGGCCCGGGCCAGCATTTCGTCCACGGGCACGTACGGCACCGGAGCCGCCACGGCCACCACGCCCTGGTGCACGTGGCCTTCGGCCAGCCGGTCCAGGCGGCGGCGGTCGTCGAACTGCACACTGAGGCCCCGCTCCCGGGCCAGCGCGATGATTTCGTCAATGGCGCCGCCCGACGCCCCTTTGGCAATGAAAAGCCGCTCCACGGGCCGGCCGGCCCGCAGCGCCTCCAACACCGGGTTGCGGCCCGCGATGACGCGCGTCTCCGACGTCACGGCGTCGCCCCCTTGCCGCCTTCATCGGGCGCCGAGCCGCCCGACCCGAAGGAGCCGGGCGGCCGGGCGCCGTCCTGGTCGCCCCGGGTGCCGTCGTCACCCCGGGCGCCGTCTGCGCCCTGGTCTTCCTCGGCGATGGCCTGGTCGGCCAGCGCCAGCACTTCCCGCAGCCGCTCCCAGCGGCCCGTATAATAAAGGAAGCCCAGCAGGCACTCGAAGGCGGTGCTGTGGCGGTAGTCCAGCGGGTCCACGCCCCGGGGCGCGCCGCTCTTGGCGTTGCGGCCCCGCCGGGCCACGTCCCGCTCCTCCTCGGTCAGGCGGGACTCGATACGGTGCAGCGCCGCCGCCTGGGCGCCCGCCCGCACCCGGCCCACGGAGCGCCGGTGCATGGCTTCGGGCGAGCCGCCCGCCCGCAGCACCGCGCTGCGCACGTGAAGCTCCCACACCGCGTCGCCCAAGTACGCCAGCTGCAGCGGTCCGGGCAAGGCCGCGCCGGCACGCCCGGGCACGCCGCCAGGCCGGGCCGCTTCTCCGGGTCCGGCGGCCTCTCCGGACCGGGCACCTCCCCCGGGCCGGCCGGTCACGGCGTCCTCACGCATCCTCGGCCTTCTTCCAGCGGGTGCCTTCCGGCGTGTCCTCGATGACGACGCCCAGCTCCTGCAGCCGGGCCCGGATGCGGTCGGCCACCGCCCAGTTTTTCGCGGCCCGGGCCTCCTGCCGCACCTCCAGCACCAGCTCGATGAGGGCCGCGACCAGCCGCTCATCGGCGGCGCCCGCGGCCGCGGCCCGCCCCGCCGCCTCCTCCGGCGGGGGCACCACCCGCCACTCGCCGCCCCCGCGGCGGGAAACCGGCCCGGCGCCCCGCCGCACGGCGGCCTCCCCCTCGGTCTCCCCCCGGCCGCGGCGGGCCAGGTGCTGGCGGTAGCCGTTGACGGCCCGGGCCAAGTCAAACAGGGCCGCGATGGCCAGCGCGGTGTTGAAATCGTCGGCCATGGCCGCGTCGAAGCGAGCGGGCGTTTCGGCCACCGCCTCGGCAAAGAGCCGGCCCGCCTCGTCCAGCTGCGGCGCCAGCGCGTCGGGGTCGATGGGCGAGCGCAGCGCGGCGCCCGGGTCCGCCGCCGGCTCGTCGTCGGCCGGCGCCTGCTCCTCCGCCCCGCTCCGCGGGAGGCCGTGCTCGGCCATGAACCGCCGCAGCTCCGCCACGGCCGTCGCCAGCCGCCGCCAGCCCCGGCGGGCGTCCTCGAAGGCCCCGTCCGAAAACTCCAGCGGACTGCGGTAGTGGGTGTTCAGCAAGTAGAAGCGGATCAGCTCCGCCGGATGCCGCTCCAGCAGCGCCTCCACGCTGACCACGTTGCCCAGCGACTTGGACATTTTCTCCGCGCCCATTTTGATGAGGCCGTTGTGCACCCAGTAGCGCACGAAGGGCGGCCGGCCCGTGTACGCTTCCGACTGGGCGATCTCGTTTTCATGGTGCGGAAACACCAAGTCCAGGCCGCCCCCGTGGAAATCGATGTGATTGCCCAAATACTTCAGCGACATGGCCGAGCACTCGATGTGCCAGCCGGGCCGCCCCGGCCCCCACGGGCTGTCCCACGCGGGCTCGCCGGGCTTGGCCGCCTTCCACAGCGCGAAGTCCATGGGATTGCGCTTTCGCTCGTCGGCCTCGAAACGGGTGCCGGCCATCAGCTCGTCCAGGCGCTGGCCGCTCAGCTTGCCGTACTCGGGAAACCGCGTCACGTCGTAGAAGACGTCGCCGTCCACCACGTAGGCGAAGCCTTTTTCCACCAGCGTCTCGATCATTTCCACGATGTCCGGGATGTGTTCGCTCACCCGCGGGTAGCGGTCCGCGTCCTCGATGCCCAGACGGCGCATGGCGTCCAGGTACTGCTGCGAAAAGCGGGCCGCCAGCCGCAGCGGCTCCTCACCCTCGGCCCGCGCCCGATCGATGATTTTGTCGTCCACGTCCGTGAAATTTTGCACCAGCGTCACCCGGTAGCCCCGCGCCTCCAGGTACTTGCGGATGACCGACCAAATCAGCGCCGGCCGGGCGTGGCCGATGTGGGCTTCGGCGTACGGCGTGACGCCGCAGGCGTAAATCCGCACGTGATGGTCCGCCGGCGGCTCAAACCGTTCCTTCGTGCGCGTCAGCGTGTTGTACACGCGGATGGGCTGCGACATCATCATTGCCTCCATCGTTCCTTCGCCAATAGTAGTGCCACGCGCGGCCGGCGCAGCCCGTGTCGGCGCAGCCGGAGCCGGCGCCGCGCCCGCCTACTGCTCTCCCGCTTCCCGGGTCGAGAGAGCCGATTCGACAACGCCGCCCGACAC
>QGSR01000277.1 GCA_003387805.1 Bacillota bacterium
GAGCGGCAACGCCGGCTGGAGCGGCAACGCCGGCGGGAGCGGCGACGCCAGCTGGAGCGGCGACGCCGGCCGGAAGTTCAACGCGGGAAGGGTGAACAGGCATGAAGCGGCGGCACGGAAAGGTTTGGCCTCTGGCTGCCGTGGTGCTGTGGGCGGTGGCGTCGGCAACTGTGACGGCGGTGCCCGCGAACGCGGCGGCCGTCGCAGCTGAAGCCGTGACGACCGACGGCTCGGGCCCGGCGGCACCCGACGCGAGCGCGGTCTTGGAGGCGGTCGTCGACAACTTGCGGGGCGGGCCCATGCGGGGCACGCAGACGTTCGTTGTGGAGCGGCCGGGCCGCATCACCGAGTACGTCATGGAGATCGTGACCGACGGCGGCGAGCGCGGGCTCATTCGCATCGTCGCGCCGCCGCGGGAGGCGGGCCAGGCGTTTCTGATGGACGGCGACGATCTGTGGCTGTACAACCCGCGGCTGGGCCGTTCCTTGCGGCTGCCGCCCAGCGGGCGCAGCGGCGCGTTTCTCGGCTCCGACGTGAGCTACAACGACATTGTCGGCCGGGACCTGGAAAACGACTACATCGCGGCCTTCGCCGAGACGGAAGGGGAAACGGCCGAGGGCGCCGCGGCCGCCGGCGCGCCGGAAGGCGGCGCACCGGCAGGCGGCGCACCGGAAGGCGCCGCGCCCGAAGGCGGCGGACCGGAAGGCGGCGCACCGGCAGGCGGCGCACCGGCAGGCGGCGCATCGGAAGGCGCCGCGCCCGAAGGCGGCGGACCGGACGGCGTCATCGTGCTGGAGCTCACCCCGCGCCCGGGCGCGCCGACGCCTTACGGCCGGGTCGTGGTCGGCGTGGATGGGGCGAGCTTGACGCCCCGGTGGATCGACTACTACGACCAGCGGGGCCAGGTGGTCAAACGCCTGACGCTGGCCGAATACCTGGAGGCCGGGCAGCGGCGGGTGCCGCAGCTCATGGTGGTGGAGGACCGGATTCGTGAAGGCTACCGGACCGTCGTCCGCCTGGACGACGTGGTGCTGGACGCCGCCGTGCCGGAGACGTGCTTTACGCTGCAGGCTTTGGAAAGAGGGTGCCCGTGAGTGTGGGCGTTGGCTTGGCGCAATGTGTGGCGCCACAAAACCCGCAGCCTGGTGGCGGCCGGTGCGGTGGCAACGGTGGTCGTCTTCACCTTGGTGTTTTTCGGCTTCGTCACGGCTACCGTCACCGGCATGACCGAGGTGCTCACCAGCGGGTCGGGCCACTTGCAGGTCACCAGCGTGCGGGCCAAGGAAGCGCAGGACTTTGACGCCCGCCTCATCCGCGACGCGGAGCGGGTGGATGCGGTGCTGGTGGGGGAGCTGCCGGGCGTCCGCCTGCGGCGGGTGCTGGAAGTGCCCGCGTTGGTCAGCGGGGAAACCCGCTC
This sequence comes from Bacillota bacterium, assembly GCA_003387805.1. Lineage (GTDB taxonomy): Bacteria > Bacillota > Limnochordia > Limnochordales > ZCTH02-B6 > CALJUZ01. The sequence continues at coordinate 1,418 of QGSR01000277.1, forward strand.
CCGGGGCGCGGTCGTCGTCGGCGTGGCGCAGGCCGACGAACTGGGCCGGCGGTTTGCCGATGATCACGTGGTGAGCGGCCGCCTGCCGGCTCCCGGCAGCTGGGACGAGATCGCCTTGGGCGAGGCGTTGGCCACGGCGCTGCAGGTGGAGCCGGGCGATCCGGTGTACGTCTTCGCGCCGGGCACCGAGGGGTGGGGCGCCGCGGCTTACACCTTGGTGGGCCTCTTAAGCTTTCCCCAGACATCGTACGAAATCCAGGCGGCCTACTTGTCTCTGGAAGGCGCGCAGCTGCTGGCCGCGCCGGACGCGGTCACCCGCCTGGAGGTGCACCTGGCGCCGGAGCGGGGCGTGGTCACGGACGCCATGATCGAAGAAGCGAGAGACCGGCTGGCGGCGGCGCTGGGCCCCGACGTGCGGGTGGAGACGTGGTGGGAAGCGGCGCCCGACATGGCCGCGCTGCTGGCCATCATGGACCCCGCCATGGCCGTCTTTTCCTTCTTCATTTTCATCCTGGCCGGCCTGTTGGTGGTCAACACCATCTACCTGGGGCTGGTGGAGCGCATCCGGGAGTTCGGCGTCATCATCGCCGTGGGCGCCGACCGGTGGCGGGTGATGCGCATGGTGCTGGCCGAGAGCCTGGTCCTGGTGCTGGCCGGCGCCGCCGCGGGGCTCATGGTCAGCGGGCTGCTCATGATCAGCTGGTCGGACGGGTTCAGCATGCCCGCCCTGGACGAGGTGCTGGCCGAGTACGGCATGCCGACGGTATTTTATCCGTCCGTGACGCCGGCGCAAGTGGCCGTTACGGTGGCCTTCGCCGTCTTCACCGCCCTGGCGGCCGCCCTCTGGCCCGCGTGGGTGGCGGGGCGCCTGCAGCCCGTGGAAGCCATGCGCCACGTGGCGTAGAAGGGGAGGGACGTCGGTTCGTGAAACCGATTTTGCGTGCCGTGCGTTTGACGAAAGTGTACGACAGCGACGGCGTGGAGACCCCGGCGCTGCGCGGGGTGGATTTGGAAGTTTTGCCCGGGGAATTTGCGGCCGTCGCGGGCCCCAGCGGCTCGGGCAAAAGCACGCTCCTGCACCTTTTGGGCTGCCTCGACGAGCCGACGTCGGGCGAGACGTGGCTGGGCCAGCGGCGGACGGATCAGTTGAGCCCCAAGGCCCGGGCCCACGTGCGCCTGCGGGAGATCGGCTTCGTCTTTCAGGCTTACAACCTCATCCCCGTCATGACGGCGCTGGAAAACGCGGCCTTCGTCCTGGAGCTGCAGGGCGTGCCGAAGAAAGAGCGGCAGGAGAAGGCGATGGCGGCCCTAGAGGCGCTGGGCATCGCCGACTTGGCCCACCGCCGGCCCAATCGGCTCTCCGGCGGCCAGCAGCAGCGGGTGGCCGTGGCCCGGGCGCTGGCGGCGGAGCCCCGGGTCGTGCTGGCCGACGAGCCCACGGCCAACTTGGACTCCAAGACCGGTCTGGCCCTTATCGAGCTGATGAAAAAGCTGAACGAGGAGCGGGGCATCACGTTTCTGTTTTCCACCCACGACCCGCGGCTTTTGGAGCACGTGCAGCGCATTATCCGCCTGGAGGACGGGCGCATTGTGTCGGATGAGCGGGTGGGCGCGGCATGACCCGGCGCAGCAGGGGGCAGCGGCCGCAGGGGCGGTCATGGGTGCGATGGTTGGGCGCGGCGGGGCGGGCCGTCTGCGGGGGGCTGGTCGCCGCGGCACCCGGGGCCCCGGGGGCCTCCGCGGGGGCCCGGGACGTCGGGGCGTGGGGGGCGGGGGAAGGGGGAGCGGCCGT